>DASQQR010000139.1:0-9711 GCA_035643335.1 Anaerolineales bacterium | reverse complement strand
GGAGTCTATCCTAATCACCTTGTGCTGGAGATGAAAGAAGAAGATTGGGACCGGGTCATGGATGTGAATGCTAAGGGGATGTTCTTAGTATCTCAGAATGCAGCTCGTCACATGGTGATGTCGGGAAATCCAGGTCAGATCATTAATATATCCTCGGGTAGCTACCACAACGCCCGAGTGGGCAGCGCCCATTATTGTGCATCGAAAGCAGCGGGGATCATGTTCACAAAGGTGCTGGCAATGGAGCTGGCACCTTATGGCATCCGGGTGAATGCCGTTGCAGCTGGCCTTATCGAAGTTGATTCCGCGACCCTTGAGGAAGATTACAAAAAGGCCACTCTCCAACAGATTCCGTGTGGACGTCTAGGACGTCCTGAGGATGTGGCTGAAGCAGTCTTTAGTCTGGCGACTCTGGCGACTGATTATGTGACTGGAGCAGTCCTGGCTGTAGACGGCGGTCTTGCGCTTGGTCGGTACGGTATCCCGAGAAGCGCTGGAACAGAAGGATTTTTGAATCTACGGATGAGTGAAGAATGACGAACAAGGAAGGGAAGTGTGGAGGCAAAAAAACATCGTGAGGGGATGCCTCAACTGAACCGCTACGCTGTTGCGGCTATTCAATACGAACCAAAACTCTTCCACAGGGAGAAAAATGTTGCCGATCTGCTGGAACTATCGGAAGAAGCCGCACGCAATGGTGCCAAAATCATTGTGATGCCAGAGATGGCAACAACAGGGATATGTTTTTACGATCGCGAGGAAGCGGCCAGCTCGGTGGAAGAGATTCCCGGTCCGACAGCTGAGGCATTTGGCCAGCTGGCAAAGCGGTATGGTTGCTATATCGCCTATGGTGAGGCTGAGGTGGACCCAGCCACAGGGGCGTATTACAACTCCTCGGTCTTCGTCGGTCCTGAGGGCCTGGTCGGCTCTTACCGGAAGACCCATCTCTTCTTGTCTGAACCCAAGTGGGCGAAGGCCGGCGATTTGGGCATTCCGGTCTGGGATACCGAGTACGGTCGAATCGGGATGATCATTTGTCATGATGCCGCGTTTCCAGAAACGTCCCGAGTAGCCGCCCTGCAAGGTGCAGATGTGATGTGTTTCCCCACCAACTGGCTCGAACGCTCGCCATCGGGTTACTGGTTCACCCGGGCTTTCGACAACGGCATCTATTGGATAGCGGCCAATCGATATGGGAAGGAGCGCAATACGCAATTCAGCGGTAATAGTTGCATTATTTCTCCGAATGGGACACTCCTATCCTGCCTGGACATGGGCAATGGGATTGTCTATGCCGATGTGGATCTGGCGCAGGCCCGGGAGAAGGGTTTCCCCGGTGAAGGCGTGTTGAGTAAGTTCACTCAGAGACGGCCCGATGTTTATAAAGCCATTACCCTTGATACCTACCTGTGGAACCCTAATTTGTTTCATGGGCTGTATGGCCATAGGCCTCTCCCCGCAGGGCGGCAATCCAAGCTGGCCGTGGTGCAAATGGTTCCCGTTGCAGGTGAGGTGGCGGCTAACCTGAAACGGATCGAGGCTCTGTTAGGGTTGGAGCCTGCAAAAAACGCCGATCTGGTGATCTTCCCTGAGCTCACGACGACCGGATTAGCAGGAGAGGATTTGGCCAGCTTGGCTGAGCCGTTACCCGGGCCTACGGTGACCGGGATGGCAGTGCTGTGCCGGGAAAATAATCAATGCATTGTCCTGGGCATTGCAGAACGCGAAGGAGATCAGGTATATAACACGGCTGCGCTAATTGGCCCGGAGGGGCTGATCGGAAAGCATCGTCAGCTGCACCTGGACAGCCGGACGGCAACTTGGGCAAAGCCGGGGCTAACACCGCCGCGTACATTCGATCTCCCCCTAGGCCGGGTTGGCCTCCTGGTAGGGCATGATATTAATTTTCCAGAGTCTACCCGGTTGCTGGCCTTGGACGGCGCTGATGTGATCTGTGTGCCGGCCGCACTGACATTCCCTCAACCCACAGGGGTCGATTCAACAGCGATTCCGTACCCAAAAGGGGTAAACGTGGAGAATGATCCTCTCCACTGGATCTTATGGCGGCAGCGGGCGACGGACGATAGCACTTACATTGCGGTGGCCAATTACTACGGATTTCATAGAGGTCATCAGTTCCTGGGACTAAGCGGCATATTCACCCCAAGCGATATCTATGGGCCCCGAGTAGAAGCAGTAGCATTTGCGGAAGAGGAGGCGGTGGTGACCTTAGAGATCGACACCACTAGTAAGGACCAAGTATGGCCTTCAGCTCCAGTGCGAGCCAAAGAATTTCTAGGGTTGAGACAGCCTGAATGGTATACACTTTGCCAGATTGAGGGACCTCCCGTGTTGGAACGCAAACCGGGTCGATAACAAGGATAGGATTCATGCGAAACGGCGATTTAAGTTTGCATGGGAGGGTTGCAATTGTAACTGGCGCAGCACGCGGCATTGGGTATGCAACCGCCGCATGCCTCGCAAGGTTGGGAGCGTCCGTTTTGCTCCAGGATATCGATGGTGGCGCCGTAGATGAGCGTTGTAGTCGCCTGCGCGAGGCTGGGCGAGATGTAGAGGTATGCAGTGGTGATGTCAGTTGCGCCGATGATGCTGCTATGATGGCGGAACTGGCACTCCGGTCGTGGGGGCGGATAGACATTCTCGTCAACAACGCGGGAATTGGGGGAATTGGGAAGACCCTTCTGGAACTAAAGACGGAAGAGTGGAAGCGAATGATCGAGGTCGATTTAACGGGAGTGTTCTTATGCTGTCGTGCGGTGCTTCCACAGATGATCAAACAAAACCGGGGATCGATTGTCAACATCGCTTCGATCACTGGCCAGATGGGGGTGGGCGGGAGCACCCATTACGCGGCGGCCAAAGCTGGTGTGATCGGCTTTAGCAAGGCATTGGCCCATGAAGTTGCCAGGCATTTTATCAACGTCAACGTCATCTCCCCAGGTCTGGTTGATACCGATATGTCCAGGGCTCGGGGGATAGAACACCAGCGCCATCTGGTCATTTGGCCCCGGATCGGTTCGGTTGAGGACATTGCCTGGGCGGTGGCTTATCTGGCCTCGGACCGGGCGGAATTCATCACAGGTGCAGTGCTGAATATCAACGGTGGCGCGTATATGTAATGGAAGAGCTAAAATGTCGCTAGAAACTTCTCCTTCGGTCTGCTTGACTTTTGATTTCGATGCTATCTCCCTTTGGTTGGGGCCGTTTAAGGCCACCTCCCCCAGCATGATCTCGCGGGGCGAATTTGGTGTCATTGGGGCAAAGCGAATCCTCGACTTACTGGATCGCTATGACATCAAGTCAACTTGGTTTGTCCCTGGACATACTGCCGAAACTTATCCAGAAGCGGTAGCTGATGTCTACAGGCGGGGTCACGAGATCGGTCATCACGGATATTGCCACGAAAATCCGGTGTTATTAGAGGAAGGCAAAGAGCGTGAGATCCTCGAGAAAGGCATAGCTGTCTTGGAGAATATCACCGGAGAACCCCCGCCAGGTTATCGTTCCCCATCCTGGGACATGAGCCCAAATACTATTCGCTTGCTGCTAGAGTATGGCTTCACATATGATAGTAGTATGATGGGCTCTGACTTCCATCCTTATTGGTGCCGCCAGGGGGATCGCTTCGATCTGGTTACACCCTATCAGTTTGGAAGACCGGTGGATCTGGTGGAAATGCCTGTCACCTGGGGGCTGGACGATTTTCCGGCCTTTGAATACGTCTCCCTTTCTCATAAACTGTATCCAGGATTGCGGGCGCCTGAGCATGTTTTTCCCATCTGGATGGGTGATTTCGATTATCTTCGCCAGACAGATCCGGAGGGCGTGTTAATCCTGACAATGCACCCTCAGGTCATTGGGCGAGGCCATCGAATGTTGTTTTTAGAGCGGTTACTGGAATATATGTCGGGATGCGGAGCGAAATTTGTGAGGCTGGTCGACTTTGTGCATACCTGGAAGGAGGGAAGAAGTATGATGTGATTCTACTTTGTTCCTTGAACCAACCCCTGCGGAAATCAGAAAAGTAAGTTCGCTATTTTAAGGAGGTAACAAATGGCAGAAAATACAGGAAATGGCGGAGGGATATCCCGTCGTGATTTTCTCAAAGTAGCTAGTGCCGCCGCCGGCGCAGGGCTGGTCGTTGGCGGGGCTGGGGGCTATCTAGCGGCGCCAAAGGGAACAACCGGAGGGCCTGCTGCCGAAACGGGGGAGCCTATCCGAATTGGATCGGCCTACCCTTTGACAGGCTACGCGGCCGGTGACGGTGAAGAGATGAAGCGCGGCTCAGCCATGGCTATCGAAGAGATCAACGCCTCTGGCGGGATCCTGGGCAGGCAGCTCGAGCAAATCGTCATTGATGCTGAGGATATGGCCCCGGAAAAGATCATCAGCGCCTTTGAGCGGCTTATCAAAACGGAGAAAGTCCACGCCATCATCAACGGCTTTATCCTGGGGACCGGGCCGGAGTATGATCTTGTCTCTGAAACCCCCACGATTTATATGCACGCGAACACCTATCAGCCTAACGCAGATATGGTGCGCGAGAATCCCGATAAATACTGGATGACCTTTCACTGCGACCCGACAGAAATATGGTATGGCATCGGGTTCCCGAAGATCATGCAGCAGTTGATCGATGGTGGGTTGTGGGTGCCATATAATAACAAGGTCGCCGTCCTCACCTCAGATATCCCGTATAGCATGAACATTGCTCAGCTTTTCCAGGAAGAAGTGGTTAAAATCGGCTGGGAGGTATCCTTGTTCGAACAGGTGGTTTTGCCCACAGCAGAATGGGGACCAATCCTGTCCAAGATCAGGCAAGATCCCCCAGGCCTGGTCTTCCAAGCGCATTACGCCCCGGCGGACCTGGCTTCCTTTACAAAGCAGTTCATGGAGGACCCGACACCATCGCTGGTCTATGAACAATACGGCCCCTCGATCCCAGAATTCCTGGATCTGGCAGGGGATGCAGCGAATGGGATAATATGGTCAACGGTGATCGGCCCGTTGGCTGACAGTGTCGGTCAGGAATACCGTGGCCGATACCGTGAGCGCTGGAATGCTGATGCTGGGTGGAGCCAGAACGGGATCCAGTACGATCTAGTCAAGATGTATGCTGAAGCGGTCGCGCTGGCTGGCGATCCAAGCGATATCCGGAAGGTAGCCGGCATTATTGAGAACGGGATCTACCGGGGGGTATGTGGTGGTTACAGTTTTATCAAGGAGGACCATACGGTGCCTTCTTACCCGGCCAAAACCCTGGATCCGGGTCTGGGGTTGCCCCACTTACATTTCCAGATCCAGAATAAGGAACATAAGTTGATCGGTCCAAATCCGTATGCGCAGGCCGAATTTCAACTCCCAGAATGGTTGACGTGACGTGATCTTCCAGTTCCGAACCGTGTGACCTGTCTGCACCGCGTGGTAAAGGCAGGTCACTTCCCTGAGGGCTTCCCGTGAGAACAGATCGGCTTAGAAGAATATCTTGCGACATGCTCGGGAGGTTTACTGAACCCTGATATTTTGAGCTCGTAAGTATGGCAGAGCCTAAAAAGGGTGCGTCGCGCTAAGGGTTCACCGTTGTTCATGCGTTCAATAAAGTGAAGTGGTACCAGCTTTTTCTCAAGAAAGGTTGTAATGACGGTCTTGCTCGAATGCCGTAACGTTACAAAATACTATGGCGGCCTGGCAGCTATCCAGGATCTCTCATTTCAAGTTAATGAGGGCGAGATCTTTGGGATTGCAGGGCCGAATGGGGCGGGGAAGACGACACTCTTCGACGTGATCTCGGCGCACACTTTGATCTCTGCCGGTGAGATTTACTTCCGGGAGATCCCGATTCACAAAAAGCCTAGTTATGAGATCTACCGCATGGGGATCGCGCGCACATTTCAAATCCCGGTTGTCTTTCAGAGCCAATCAGTACTAATGAACGCCGTGGTGGGCTCCCAGTTTGGCCGACGTGGACGAGCGCTTCTTGGCCTGTTGCGATTTGAAGAGGAGGTGATTCAACAAGCCTCGAAGTCATTGGCGCTGGTCGGCTTGGTGGAGAGCGCCGCGGCCCCTTCTGCCAATCTCTCACTGTTCGACAAGAAGCGTCTGATGTTGGCCTCTGCCCTGGCCGCTGGGCCTCAGATCCTGTTGTTGGACGAACCGGTCGGCGGCCTTAACACCAAGGAGATTGAGGAGTTCATGGGGCTCACGCGAAAAATTCGGGACGAAGGGGTCACCATCATCATTATCGAACATGTTATGAAAGCCCTTATGGGGCTCTCGGATCGGGTCCTGATCATGCATTATGGGCAGAAAATATTCGAGGGCTCACCGGAAGAAGCAGGCTGCGACCCGCAAGTGCTGAGGGTCTACCTGGGCGAGCAATTTGCCATGAAGAATCCGAGGAGGCAGAAGAAAGCCTCAGGAGGTCCGGTTGCTTGAGATTACACACTTGAACACGGGATATGGTGATACTCCGGTTCTCCACAACCTGGATTTCGTAATGAATCGGGGAGAGATTGTCCTTGTCCTGGGTCCAAACGGCCATGGCAAAACAACTTTACTGCGCACAATCTCCGGGTTGATTCGTGCGTGGTCTGGCCAGATCCTGTTCAGAGGCAGGAATCTGATGGAGCTCTCACCCGATCAGATCGTTCAGCAGGGAATTGCTCACATTCCCCAAGGCGACCTGCTCTTCCCGGACCTTACCGTGATGGAAAACCTCATGATGGGCGCATATCTACCAGAGGCCTGGCAAGGCCGGCACGCACGCCTGCAAGAAGTTCTTAAGATGTTCCCTTTGCTAAAAGAACGATCTTCGCAGATGGCGAGGACTTTGAGCGGTGGCGAGCGGCGGATGCTGGCCCTTGGCCGTGGCCTGATGACCCAGGCCAGCCTGTATCTGATTGACGAACCTTCTCTGGGACTGGCTCCCATGTTGGTGAAGAGTGTTTATGAGGACATCCAAAAATTGGTCAAACAGGGGCTCAGTATCTTGCTGGTCGAGGAAAATGCCACCCACGCCCTTCCCCTTGCTGATCGGGTGTATTTATTAGAAGGTGGGCATTTTGTAAGGGAAGGAGTTCCCAATGACCTTATCGATGATGAAGCCTTTCAGTCAGCTTACTTGGGTATTTAGCCCAAGCAGGATCTTCTACCGAGGAATTTAAAGATGTCTGCGTCCCTTGTTCAATCGATTATCAGTGGCCTGCTCCTGGGTTCCATCTATGCGCTCATGGCGTTGGGCCTTACCTTGATTTACGGTGCTCTGCGGATGTTAAATCTCAGCCATGGAGCGTTGTTTATGTTCGGCGGGTATGTCGCCTGGATGGTCACGTTATATCTTGGGTTACCTATTTTGATTGGGCTTATGGTCGCTTTCATCGTGGTCTCGGTAATTGGCCTATCTCTGCACCCCTTGATCATCAAGCCCCTGTTGCGGTCACCCGCTTGGGAGATGACGACCATTATCGCCACTCTGGGGATATCTATCGTGTTCGAAAACCTAGCTTTGCTCACCTTCGGACCGCGGCGTAAGACGGTACCACCGATTTTAAGCGGGCAAATGACCATCTATGGTGGTGTGGTGGTTACGTATCATGAGATCGTGGTAGCGGTTGTTGCGGTAGCCTCCCTTGTCATAATGGGCGCGTTCCTGAGGCGTTCCCGGCATGGCTTGGCAGTCTTAGCCGTTGCGCAAAACCAGGATGCAGCCTATTTGATGGGTGTCAGTGTATATCGGATCTTTGCTCTGGTATTGGCCGTGAGTTCCGGCCTAGCAGCCCTCGGTGGAGGCTTGCTGGCCTCTTTTTATTTCCTTTCGCCTACTGTGGGTGGCACGCCGCAGCTAAAAGCTTTGCTCGTTACTATATTCGGCGGTCTTGGGAGCGTCAAGGGCACAGTTTACGCTGCTTACATCGTTGGTTTGATGGAGGCCCTGGTGTCTCTTTACGTCGGCGGCAAATGGGCACTGCCATTTTTGTTTGTGTTCATGATTCTGGTGCTCATCGTCCGCCCCAGTGGATTGTTTGGACTGAGTGAGGAAGTGCGGTTATGATCTCCCACCAACGTAATTCTTTCTCTTTCTGGCCGTCGACCATCATGATGCTCGTTCTGATCGGACTGCCATTAGTCACGGACAACACGTATATCCTGCGTTTGGTGATCCTGGCCTTCATTTGGATCGTCGTTAATTCGAGCTGGAACCTGGTGATGGGTGTGTCGGGGATCTTCTCTCTAGCACAGCTGGCCCTGTTTGCCATTGGCGGGTACGTCTCTGCAATGTTGGCGCTATATCTGGGAGTTACGCCCTGGTTTTCGATGTTTATCGGAGCGCTTACGGCTGTGCTGGCAAGCGTGGTGGTGGGGTTGCCGACGCTACGGCTACGTGGAGTCTACGTGGTTCTCCTGACCCTGGCTTTTCACGAGATTCTGCGCGTCTTGATTGCCACGGACGATTCTGGACTGACTGGCGGAGCCTTTGGTCTGTTGAACGTACCCACTTATGGAATGGAGTCCCTCGGCCTGCGCGGCAGCATGATGTTCCATTACTATTTTTCGATGCTGCTCTGCTTTTTAATCTTGTTTGCCATCTATCGAATCACCTACTCCCCAATTGGCCTAGCATTTCAATCATTGAGAGATTCTGAGCGCTACGCCACCAGCCGCGGAGTCAGTCCGTTCCGGTATAAGATGCTTGTATTTATGGTTTCAGCATTCTTCACCGGATTAATCGGGGCGTTTTATGCTCATTACTATAAGACCATCAGCCCTTCTGCCTTTAGCTTTGGGCTCTTAATGAACCTGATGGCGATGATCGTTCTGGGTGGGTGGGGAACCTTCGCTGGCCCCATCCTTGGAACAATCCTGCTACTGCTTCTGTCTGAGGGCCTGCACAGCATCGAGCAATTCCGGCTGATCATTTTCGGATTGATGATGGCCTTCATCGTGGTCCTGCTGCCAGGAGGGTTGATCACACTGGTAGGGCAGGCGACCCGGCGTCTCAATATGTGGCTGGATGAAGGGTAGGTCCGATATGAGCCGGTTATTGGGCATTGCAGCAGCGCAAGTTATGCCAATCCCAGGTAATCCGCAAGGTTCTCTGGAGAAGTTAGAGGAAATCACCAGATCAATGGTTATGAATCTACCATGGGTTGGCCTAATCTGTTTCCCCGAGTTGTTCATCACGGGGTTGAATCAATTTGTGGATACAAGGATTGGCCCCACCGTCATGGAGATGGCGGAGCCAATTCCTGGGCCAGTCACGGATCGCTTGTGCAGGCTGGCACAGCGACTGGGACGCTGGCTGTTACCTGGGTCATTATTCGAGCGTGAGGGAGATAAAGTGTACAACGCTGCTATCGTGATTTCGCCCGATGGAGAGATCGCCGCGCATTACCGCAAGCTCTATCCCTGGCAACCGTTGGAAACCGTTACTCCTGGGGATCGCGGCTTTTGCGTGTTCGACATAGCAGGTGTGGGGCGGTTCGGGCTTTGCATCTGTTATGACATGTGGTTCCCGGAAGTGGTCCGAACGTTGGCCTGGATGGGCTCGGAGGTCATCTTGCACCCCAGCATGACATCGACATCAGATCGCACAGCGGAAACCATTCTGGCCCGGGCCAATGCCATCTTCAGCCAAAGTTATTTCA
Organism: Anaerolineales bacterium; assembly: GCA_035643335.1. Classification (GTDB taxonomy): domain Bacteria; phylum Chloroflexota; class Anaerolineae; order Anaerolineales; family UBA4823; genus DASQQR01. Next base: position 46 of record DASQQR010000139.1, on the reverse strand, counting down.
TTGATATCAATGTCGCAGGCGTATTTGGCGGTGGCCGCTCACAGAT
>DASQQR010000138.1:0-10755 GCA_035643335.1 Anaerolineales bacterium | reverse complement strand
GGTTTTTTTGTCTCCTCGGCCATGCGCGATTTCGTGGCCTACTCTATCATCCTTATCATACTGACTTTTAGACCTCACGGCTTCTTTGGAGAGCCCTATAGCGCTCAGCTCAGACTGTGAGACCGGATCATTTCCATCAGGATCGATCATCATTGGACGAGGTACAAATATGTCACTCGAAGATAGCACTGTAATCCCGAGGAGCACAGGCGCGGCTTCGATCCGAACCCGGGCGAAGCAGGCTTTTGCGAAGGTTCCGATGTTAAGCTGGCTGCTGGGCATCTTGTTGGCAGTATTAATTGAGCACTTTGTCGGGTATTCCCTCGCCATCGGTTTGGGATTATCTAACATCCCTCCTTTGCTCGGTGTTACCATCATTTTCTCACAGCCGGCATTTATCCCCAACGTGGTCTTATTTGTGCTGGTGGTGTATGTGCTGCCAGTTGGAGGGCTAAGCCTGCTCAGCGCCCCGCTGATGAATAAATTGGCGGCCAAGCTGATCTCCTACCCGATCTGGATATCCGGATTGATCCATTTGACTTTACTGTATACCGATTTGCACCTGTGGGCTTCGATCAACGATTACAGAGTATATATCGTCAGGATAATCCTGATCGCCATCATGGTCACGCTCAGCCTGAACGTGGTTAATGGTTACATGGGCGAGTTCTCTTGCTCTCACCCTGGCTTCATGGCTCTGGGAGCGTATGGAGCCTCCATATTCACGGTCTTGTGTTTCGTACCCAACAATGTGTTTGGCATCACTCTCTTGCCAGCATCCTTGGGCCCTTTTATGTTCCCCGTGGCCATCATCTTCGGAGGCCTGCTGGCCTCTGTGGGGGCCTTACTTGTGGCCATCCCCTCCTTCAGGACGCGCGGTGATTACCTGGCAATTATCTCGCTGGCATTCATGTTCATGGTCAAAAGCCTGATCGAGAACCTGGAGATCTTCGGAGGTGCGCGTGGCTTTATGGGCATGCCGAGCTGGGCTTCGTTGCCCGTGGTGTTCGGGTGGACTGTCCTGAGCCTGTTAATCATCAACAATTTCGTGCGCTCCACTCTGGGCAAAGCTTTAAACGCGGTCCGCGATGACGAAACGGCGGCTAATGCCATGACGGTCAATACCCGGCGCACGAAAATGGTGGCGTTTCTGTTTTCTGCCTTCTGGGCAGGTGCGGCGGGAGGGCTTTTGGCACATGTTCTGAGCTACGTGAATCCAGGTTCCTTCGGAATCTTGAAGCTCAGTGAAGTGCTTGCCATGGTTTACCTGGGAGGCCTTAACTCCGTAATTGGTTCGCTGATCGGGGCAGTTGGGCTCAACTTCCTCATGGAAGCACTGCGAGCTTTTGAAATCTATAAATGGATCGTGATTCCGGTGTTGCTGATCCTTGTGATGATCTTCCGGCCAACCGGATTGGTCGCCTTCAGAGAATTCAAAATTGAAGAGATCCTCAAACCCAAGACAGAACCAATCCAAGAGCAAAAGGTGGAACATGCCGCTGCTACAGACTGAGAATCTCACCATCTTTTTCGGCGGCTTGAGAGCCGTTCACAACTTTCAGTTCAGCATAGAGCTAGGCCAAGTCAGAGGCTTGATTGGCCCAAATGGTGCCGGTAAGACCACAATTTTCAACCTGATCACAGGCATCCACAAACCTACCGAGGGAAAGGTTATCTTTAGCGGAAAGGATGTCGTAGGACTTCGCCCCTATGAGATCGCCGCCATGGGCATCGGCAGGACCTTCCAGAACATGCGCCTGTGGAGGCACATGACTGTCCTAGAACACATTAAGATGGCGCGTTACTCGAAGCTTGACTACGGCCTGGTGGGCGCTTTCTTTGGCACTTCAATCCGTCATAGGGAAGAAGACGAAGCCGAAAAGAGAGCATTTGACCTGATGGAACTATTTGGCATCCGCCGTTTCGCCGACCATGTTGTCACCGGCCTACCTTATGGCATTCAAAGAAGGGTGGAGATGGCCAGAGCCATGGCCATGGAACCCAAACTTCTGCTGCTGGATGAGCCGACCGCCGGGATGAACCCGGAAGAACTCAGCGAGATGGTTGCGGTGATCCGCCAGATCAAGAAGGAATTCGACCTGGCCATTTTTCTCATTGAACATAGAATGAAGGTTGTCATGGATCTGTGCGAGAGGATCCAAACCCTGGACTTCGGAGAGGTCATCGCGGAGGGCACTCCGGAGGAGATTCGATCCAATTCCAGGGTGATCGATGCCTATTTAGGCAAGGAGGCGGAGATCTGATGCTGCTATCTGTAGAAAACCTGCGTGTCTCCTACGGAGCGATCAAGGCCCTGCAAGGAATAAATTTCCAGGTCAACGAGGGCGAGATCGTATGTATCATTGGTGCCAATGGTGCTGGCAAGAGTACTACGTTGCAAGCGATTTCCCGCCTCGTGAATGCCGACCCGGGGAGCCAGCTGACTTTTATGGGAGAGGATCTGCTCAGATATCCGCCCAATAGGGTGGTCAGCGAATTGGGTATCTCCCAGGTGCCGGAGGGGAGGCGCTTGTTTGGAAATCTCACCGTCATGGAAAATCTGATCCTGGCGTCATTTGCACGCAAAGGTGGCGGAGCCGTCGAACGGGACTTTGATCGGATCTTCGCGCTGTTTCCCCGGCTGGCTGAGCGCAAGAACCAGAAGGCGATGACGCTGAGCGGCGGCGAACAGCAAATGCTTGCTGTTGGGCGGGCGCTCATGAGCGCCAGAAAGATGATGCTGCTCGATGAACCCTCCATGGGACTGGCCCCCCTCTTGATGACGACCATGTTCAAAGCCTTAAAGGAGATCAACGGCGAGGGTACGACTATTCTGTTGGTGGAACAGAATGCGCGTATGGCACTGAAATTTGCGGAGCGGGGATATGTATTGGAGAACGGCAATCTGGTACTGGAGGGAAGTTCAGAGGATCTGCTCGCCAATCCCGAGGTGAACAAAGCTTACCTGGGCGGATAAGTGGAGCTGTCACCCGCTATTTCGCAGGGGTTGTGATGCAGGAAGCCAAGAAGATATGGATCGCCGCCGGGCTGGTTGTACTGGTCCTGGCGGTGATTAACTCGTTTTCGAAGGGAACGGACGAAGGTAATCCTGATATGGTATGGGTCCCATCTGGGCTCCTCATGATGGGTGTAGACCGATCGCCGCCCGACGACGAAGGGCCGCTACACGAAGTAAGGCTAGATGCTTACTGGATCGATCGCTACGAGGTCTCCAACGCCCAATATCAGCAATGCGTTGAGGCTGGCGCTTGCCAAGAACCCAAAGACCTGCGCTTCTACAATGACCCCAATTTTGCCAACCACCCGGTAGTCTATGTCACTTGGTACGACGCTAGCGACTATTGTCACTGGCTGGGCAAACGTCTGCCGGCTGAAGCCGAATGGGAGAAAGCCGCTCGGGGCGACCAGGGCTGGCTATATCCGTGGGGAAATCAGTTGGTTCGTAACTGGCTAAATGCCGACAACCGGGTTGGATCCACCCGGCCTGTTGGCAGCTACCCAGAAGGCGCTAGTCCCTACGGAGCACTCGATATGGCAGGCAATGTGTGGGAATGGGTGGACGAGTGGTATGAGGCCTATCCGGGCAGTGCATTCCAGAACGACCTGTTTGGCACCAAATACAAAGTGGTTAGAGGTGGATCCTGGAATCATCCTGCTGAAGATGCGCGCAGCGATCACCGCGATATCGCTCATCCAGGGCGAGCGATGGGTGTGGTTGGTTTTCGCTGCACGCGCTCAGGCTGACCCCGCATAAATGCGCGGCACCCGCGGACCAATGCCACAGACCACCTCGTAGTTTATGGTGCCCCAGCGGGTGGCGACGTCTTCGGCGGAAATGCGTTCCCCTTGCTGCGAGCCAATGATTACCACTTCATCCCCTGGACTGGCCTGAGGGACCGCATCCAACTGCAACATGCTCTGATCCATGCAAACCTGCCCGACAACCGGAACCCGCTGGCCGTCGACGAGCACTTCGTTCCCGCTCAGGCGACGGAATCCATCCGCATAGCCCACCGGAAAGGTGCCAATGCGTTCCTGGGACCGGGTGGTATAGATATGCCCATAGCTCACACCTCGTCCGGGAGGTAAGACTTTTACCTGGCTCAAGACCGATTTCCAGGTTAGGGCCGGCCGAAATGCCGATGGTAACTGGCACTGCCGAGAGGGGTGCAAACCGTAGATGGCTATGCCAGCCCGGACGATGTCAAAGCAGGCGCTTGGGCGAGTCAGGCTGGCGGCAGAATTGGCAGCGTGTACCAGAGGAGGGCGAATACCAGCTGCATCGAACTGCTTTAATACCTCCTGGAAACGCGCTTCCTGCAGGTCGGTGGTGGACCGATCGGTCTCGTCCGCCCGGGCATAGTGGGTAAACAGCCCCTCGAAGACGGTATCCGTGGCCCTGGCCAGACGAAGGCCCAATTCAAGGGCATCTCCCGGTTGGACCCCTAGCCGGCTCATCCCGGTATCAACTTTGAGATGTAAGCGAGCCGGTTGGCCAAGACGCCCGGCCAAGGAAGAAGCCATCTCCACTTGTTCAGAGCGCCATATCGTCATGGAGATGCCGTTGGCAATGACCTCGGCTACCCGCCGGGAAGGGGTCAAACCCAACAAAAGAATTGGACAATCCAACCCGGCGCGGCGCAATTCAAGGGCTTCGTCCACCCTGGCCACCCCGCACCAGGTGGCCCCGGCCTTCAGCGCTGCGCGTGCAACCGGCACAGCTCCATGACCGTATCCATTCGCTTTTACGATCGCCATCACCTGGACGGACGCTTGCCGGACTATGCAGCGGATATTTTCCTCAATCGCACCAAGATCAACTTCAACCCAACACGAGTAGGATTCAGCGTCTTTCATAAGCCGGAGTATACCCAAATTCCGGGAGTGAGAGAAGGGGAGGCTCCTGTTGAAAGCGGAAGAAGCCTCAAGAGAATCTTCACATTCCACTTGATTTATAATTATTCTTATGGACATCTGGAAAGAATTTTACGGCCCAAACGCCGGTTATGTTATCGAGCTTTACGAGCGCTATTTGCAGGATCCAAATTCGGTCGATGAAGCCACCAGAGAATTTTTCGAGCATTGGTCACCACCACCGGAAGAAGCGCCGCCAGGAGTTTCTACCGGCGGAGGACCAGAGGCGGAGAGGGTTATCGAGGCGGTCAATCTGGCACATGCGATCCGGGCCTACGGCCATCTCGAAGCTCACCTGGATCCACTCGAGAGCGAGTCACCGGGAGATCCATGGATCAACCTGGAATACCATAGATTAACGGAAGACGACCTGCGCGGACTACCGGCTAGTGTGGTCGGCGGGCCCATCGCCAGCAACGCCAAAAACGCGCATGAAGCGATTGAATCCCTCAGGTCGGTATATACCGGCACCATCGGCTACGACTACGAACACGTACACCTTCCTGAAGAAAGGCAATGGCTGCGCCAGGTCGCAGAGCGCGGCACGTACCGGCCGCCGGGGGATCCAATCGACCCGAGAGGTTTGCTCGAACGCTTGACGCGGGTCGAGACTTTCGAGGTCTTCCTGCACCGCATCTTCCCAGGAAGAACCCGGTTTTCCATCGAAGGCCTCGATATGCTAGTGCCGATATTAGACGAGTTCATCGGAGCTGCTGCGGAAGCGGACATCTGTGTGGTTCTGCTGGGGATGGCCCACCGAGGCCGCATCAACGTGCACGCCCACGTGCTCAACAAACCGTATGCCCAGATTCTAGCTGAATTTAAGGATCCTGGAACCAGCTTCACCACCAAAAATGAATTAGGGTGGACAGGAGACGTCAAATATCACATCGGAGCACGCCAAGCGATCAAAGGTGGGGAGATGGTCAAAATGGTGGTCTCCATGGCTCCCAATCCCAGCCACCTCGAACACATCAACCCGGTGCTAAGCGGAATGGCCCGCTCCGCCGATAGCAAGGTTGATGAACCCGGCCCGCCAGAATTTTTCCCGAACGCCGCACTTCCCATCTTGATCCATGGTGACGCAGCTTTTACGGGACAAGGGATCGTCGCAGAAACACTGAATTTCTCCAGGTTGCCAGGATACACGATTGGCGGGACGTTGCACATTATCGCGAACAACCAGCTGGGGTATACAGCTACTGAAGAGGAAGTGAGAAGCACCCTTTATGCCAGCGATCTGGCCAAAGGTTTTGAGATCCCTGTGATCCACGTGAACGCCGATGATCCCGAAGCTTGCATCGAAGCTGCTCGAACCGGATTCGCCTTTCGCAACAAATTTCATAGGGATTTCCTGATTGATTTGATCGGCTACAGAAGGTACGGCCACAACGAGGGAGATGAACCGAGTTTCACCCAGCCGTTGATGTACAAGAAAATCGATGAGCACCCGACTGCGCGGGAGATCTGGGCAGGGAAGCTGATCGAGCGTGGTGAAATAGAAGCGGATTGGCCGGAAAAACTAATAGAAGAACGGATGGATGAGCTCCAGAAGGTTCTGGAAGATCTTGAGCCGGAGGAAGCGATCTTCAAACCCCAGCTGGAACCTCCTCCGCCGGGTGAAGCCAGCCGGGTCAGTACTTCCGTGGCCCCGGAAAAACTCCGGGAACTGAATGAAAGCTTGTTGGAAGTCCCAGAGGGCTTCAGTCTGCACCGGAAAATCGAGCGTTCTATGCGCCAACGCCGTAAAGTGTTGGAAGAGCCGGATAAAGCCAGCGTTGACTGGGCCACTGCTGAGGAACTGGCGATGGCCAGTATTCTGGCAGATGGGACACCCATTCGCATGACCGGTGAGGATGTCGAACGAGGCACTTTCAGCCAGCGGCATGCCGTTTTCCATGACGTCGAAACAGACGAGATCTTCATACCGTTACAACATCTGAAATCTGCTAAGGCTTCATTTGAAATCGCCAATAGCCCTCTCTCCGAGAACGGCGCGTTAGGTTTCGAATTCGGATACAACATCCAGAATCGACGGTGTCTCGTTATTTGGGAGGCGCAATACGGAGACTTCATCAATAGCGCTCAACCAATTATCGATGAATTTATCACTTCAGCCAGAGCAAAATGGGAACAGACCGCGTCCCTGGTCCTGCTACTGCCCCAGGGCTATGAGGGTCAAGGACCAGATCACTCAACCGGTCGGGTCGAGAGATTCCTGCAGCTGGCGGCACAAACCAACATGCGCATCGCCAACTGCACCACCTCTGCCCAATACTTTCACCTGCTGCGCAGACAGGCTGAATTGTTAAAAAGCGATCCACTCCCCCTGATCATCATGACCCCCAAAAGCCTGCTCCGCCATCCAAAGGTGGCTTCGACCCCGAACCAGCTGGCCGAGGGGGCCTGGCAGCCGATCCTTGACGATGAGCGGGCTGCAAAGAATTCGAAGGATATCCAGCGCTTAATTCTGTGCAGCGGGAAGATCTACGTGGACCTGATAACCAGCGAACTCCGCGAAGCGTCATCCATCGCTTTAGTGCGCCTGGAACAGCTCTATCCTTTCCCGGCAGCGGATCTCGAACCACTCTTCGAACAATATAAGAATCTGAAAGAGGTGGTTTGGGTTCAAGAGGAGCCAAAAAATATGGGTGCTTGGTCTTATGCGCGTCCACGAATCGAAGATCTGATCTGCGGAAGGTGGCCCCTGCATTATATTGGCCGGGTACAAAATTCAAGTCCAGCAGAGGGCTCCGCAGCCTGGCACTCAATCAATCAGAAGGCCATCCTCGAACAGGCTTTTGACCTGGCTGCGTTTGGAGAGAGGGAAGAGGAAGTCGTTCAGGAAGGTGGAATTGTTGAAAGGGAATAGTCTATGACAAGCGATATCGTTGTACCAGAACTGGGTGAATCGATCGTGGAAGCGACCGTGGCTAATTGGTTGAAGAAAGAGGGTGAGCGCGTCTCGGTTGGTGAGGCGGTCGTAGAATTGGAAACGGATAAAGTAGATTTGGAGGTCGGAGCAACCAAATCGGGCGTGCTGGCCCATATTGCGGTTGAAGAAGGAACAGACGTCCAGGTCGGGGCGGTACTTGGAACCATCGAGGAGGCAGAGGAAGAGGAAGTGCGAGAGGAGATAGAGGCTCCGGAGAAGCCCAAGAAAGCGGAGGCTTCTGGGGAAGGAGAAGCGCAGGCTGGGGAAAGACCAACGCCGGCGGAAACGGTGGAAAAAGCCACACCGGTGGCCCGGCGCTACGCGCAAGAACAGGGAATTAACCTAGAAGAAATCGCAGGCAGTGGTCCGGGCGGACGAGTCACCAAGGAGGACGTCGAAGGCTTTATGAGGGCGCAGGAACAAAGACCCGAAGCCCCTCGGCCAAAACCACAGCCGGAACCAGAGACGAAACCAGAAGAGAAGCCAGCGCCTGAGGCGCCACTGGCAGCCCGAGAGGCTCCGGAGGAGCGCGTTCGCATGTCCAGGCGGCGGCGCACCATCGCCAGGCGTTTGCTGGAAGCACAGCAAACCACAGCCATGCTCACCACCTTCAATGATGTTGATATGAGCGCAGTAATCGATCTGCGCCGGCGCCGGAGAGACGCTTTCCAGGAGCAACACGGGGTAAAACTGGGATTTATGTCATTTTTCGTCAAGGCATCTATCGGGGCTTTGAAAGCCTTTCCTCGGGTAAATGGCGAAATTCAAGGTGACGAAATTGTCCTCAAGCATTATTATGATATTGGGATTGCCATCGGCGCAGAAGATGGTTTGGTAGTACCGGTGGTAAGGGACGCGCACCGGAAGTCATTTGCTGAAATCGAGCGGGATATTGACAGCTACATCCAAAAATCAAGAGATGGGACGCTTTCCATCGAAGAACTGCAGGGAGGCACGTTTACGATTACCAACGGGGGCGTGTTCGGTTCGCTGCTAAGCACACCCATCCTGAACCCGCCCCAGTCTGCGATATTGGGGTTACACCGCATTGAGGAGCGGCCAATAGCTGTAGATGGACAAGTGGTTATCCGGCCCATGATGTACGTTGCCGTAAGTTACGATCACCGCATTGTCGATGGACGGGAAGCAGTCCAGTTTCTGGTTCGGATCAAAGAGCTGATCGAGGATCCCGAAACGCTGCTCCTGGAAGGTTAAGCGAGATGGGATCAAGATTGCTGAGCGATACAAGCAACCAAAGTGCTTCCCTCGACGGCCAATGGTTCGTCCTGGCCGCCGCCGTATTGTGGGGCACCACCGGAACCGCCCAGGCCTTCGCCCCAATCGGGGCGCAACCGGCGGCCATTGGGGCGGTTCGGCTGGCAATCGGCGGGCTTGCACTTCTGATCTTGGCTCACCTACGAGGAGCGCTGCGCAGAGGTGGGCGGTGGCCGAAGGTGCAGACCGGTTTGGCGGCCGCCAGCATGGCCGCTTACCAACCGCTGTTCTTCGCCGGCGTAGCCCGCACGGGAGTGGCTGTAGGTACAATCGTGGCGATCGGAAGCGCGCCGATCCTGGCCGGCGGTTTGGGCTATATCTTTCGCAAAGAACGACCGGGGCCAAAATGGATGGGATCCACCCTGCTGGCGATTTTCGGGTGCGCCTTGATTTTCCTACCCAGAAGAAACGTGCAAGTCGATGAAAGGGGCTTTCTGCTTGCGCTGGGCGCGGGCGTGTGCTATGCTGCGTACGCGGTTGCCAGCAAGGAACTGCTCGAAGACAAACCCCCGGATGCTGTGGTTGCTGTGGTCTTCTGCCTAAGTGCCCTGATTTTAGCTCCATTGCTCTTTACCACGGACTTGAAATGGTTGCTCCAGCCGCGGGGGTTGGGGGTCGCTTTGCACCTCGGGTTAATTGCCACGGCAGCCGCCTATGTGTTATTTGCTCGTGGCCTGACCCAGATTCCCGTGGCCTCAGCCGTGACTTTCTCCCTGGCCGAACCTCTGACCGCTGGAATGTTGGGGCTGGCTGTGCTTGGGGAGCAATTCACCCTGGCAATCTCTTTAGGGATCGCCTTGGTATTCGGCGGACTGGCCTTGCTATCGATGAATGCTGGACGGGGGCTCGGTGGGAAACAATAGTACAGGAAAAGCACTCCGAGGAACAAACTAGACAAGCATAATTGGATGGACCGGTTTCTTTCCGGTCCCATCCTCGATCTGCGTTTGGCAGGAAACCCCGGCGGCAGCAATGAGAGCCTCAGCATCTTGCTCAATCGCCGAACGCAGGGCGGGAAAAAGGGACAATTCTCCAATTTTCATCGAAAGATCGAAATGATTTGCCTCGTAACCAAATGCCCCAGCCATCCCGCAACAACTCGAATCAATCACTGAAACCTCATAGCCAACCGATTCCAGCATTTTAGCTGTAGCACGCACGCCATTGGGAAACCCGTCGGCGGCCGGAGGCTGGGTTTTCTGGTAGCAGTGCCCGTGAAGGTAGACTTTTACCCGGCGGGTTTGCCCGGACCTGACTATGCGCAATACGCGAGGCATGTCGCCTTTGCCCAGGCGCACCAAATATTCATCGACCATATAAGCCAGGTTGGCAAGCTGTCTCGCTCTTTCCTCGTCCGGCAACAAGTCCAGGTACTCATCCCGCAATGTGTAGATCTCGGAGGGTTCCACACCGATGACCGGCAGCTTTCCACCCGGATCAAGGCGATCTATAGCTTGCAATACATGCCTGGCATGCCGGCGAGCCGGGTCAATGAAGCCTTTGGAGATCAAAGTCCTGCCCGCGCCAATAACAGGCAAGATAAACACCCTGCAACCAATGCGCGTGAGAACTTCCAGAGCAGCCAGACCCACTTCGGGCTGAAAGTATTC
>DASQQR010000137.1:0-4818 GCA_035643335.1 Anaerolineales bacterium | reverse complement strand
TGCCGGCGAAACCATGCGCCCGAACAAGCGGCGCTGTGCTTCGAGACGTTTATTTTCAGTGAGGTCCTCCAACACAATCGCCACTCCACGCGTACTTTGGTTAGCATCTTTTAGCGGGGAAAGGTTCAAACTTAGGGTGAGCGGGCCGCGTTCGTCCAGAGAAGGATACAATTCAAGGCCAACGATTTGCTGGCCAGTCTGGCGAACGAGGTAAAGGTATCTGGAAAGCTCGTTGGCATTCAGAGACAGGATTTCAGTTATCTTATGCCCGACTATACCCATCCCTTCGCGCTCCAGGATCTTTTCAGCGGCGTGGTTGCACAGGGTTATGCGGTCCTCGACGTCCACAGTGATGACCCCACTGGCAATGGAGGCGAAGACATCTCCCATCAGATTTTTGAGCTCGGAGACATCCGCAAGTGTGCGACGGACGGACGCGAAGAGGCGTGCGTTTTCAATCGCAACGGCGGCTTGGTTGGCGAAGGCGGTCAGCAGGTTAAGATCCGTCTCCGTAAACAGACCTGTGCGTACGCGGTTATCGGCGTAGATTACACCGGTCAATTCTTCTTTTACTTTCAGTGGAACACACAGTATCGAGCGCAAATTCAGGGCGATGACGCTTTCCTGTTTGTCGAAGCGCGGGTCCCGTTGGGCGTTGGTAGTGAGCACTGGTCTACATTCAGCAATTACCCGGTTGACCACGGTCCGGCTGAAGGCAAATTCCGAATCTTCAAGCGTTTCTTGCTCGAGATTGCAAGCCATTCGTATTATTAGATCCCCTTGATTGTCGCGAACCATGAGAAAGCCCCGCTCGGCTCCAGTAAGGCGCACGATCGTATCCATCACGATCCGGAGCACGTCGTCGAGTTCCAAAGACGAATTGATGACTTGTCCAATGTTTGTCAGGGCGAGCAGGTCTTCACGCTGTTCTTCGTGCCGGGCAGCCAACCGTCCGATGTGGGCCAACGTGTTCGTCAGATGGGCCAAATCCTCGGCGATTTCATCGGGCTGAGCAGCAGGCGAGGAAAGCAGCTTGGCGCGAATCTGGTCCGCTAACTCGCCGGTGCGCCGTATTTGTTTGTCCAATGGAGACTTAGACGGAGACCTTGTTACTTTATCCATGTGGGACTATAGTATATCAAGGGTTGAAGATGGACTTTCTACGATTAGGAGGCTCCTGGAATCGAGAGAAGAATCGTTTTATCACCTCCAGAAATGAGAGGTTTCTTATCTCGACACCGGCAAGCCGGGCAGCTTGTGCGTCTCCTGAAATCGGTCCGTAAGTGGCTGACTGGTATTCGGCCAGCAGAATCTGAATCGAGTTGTCCGCGACAGGAAGCAGGCGGCTCAACACGGAAGCGCGTTCGGCTGGGGTTTCGTTGGGTTTGGGAGCAGCCCCCAGGCGCTTAAGGGCACGGTTCAGTTCCAGATAAGCACGTGCTAAGGGCGAGAGGGTGGCATAGTGCACCCAGCGACGAAGAATTGCCGGGGGCTGAATGCCGACGCGGAGCATGCCAGATTCCAGCTGAACTGCGATGGGAGGAGATCCTCGCACTTTGCGCATCCTTCGGGTGAGATAGACGGCCAATGTGAGAACTAAGGCGACAAGGACATACCCGGCGCCTTGTGGAATTATGATGCCGCGCTCGGCAAGACTAAGGGTCAGAGGGCTCCTTCCTTGAGCCAACAATTCCTCGCGCAGACTTTGCACGTTGCGCAACTCTTCTTCGCGCTGGGACAGAGCGTTCGTTTCTGAAGCGTTGGTCTGGCCGGAGTTGCCCTGGGGGCGCAGGATAGCCAATTGAGAAGCGGTGGGCTCGAATTCAACCCAGCCGATATCTGGAAAATAAACTTCGGGCCAGGCATGCGCATCCCGGTGGCGCACGGTAAACAGATCGGGTGTAGAACCGATCTCCTGGGGGATGTTTTGGCCGGGTTGCACGGTTGGGATCGCCCCTGCCTGGCTCCTCGAGAGCTGCTCTCCTTGAGCATATCCAACTGCAAGGCGAGCCGGAATGCCAAGAGAGCGCAGCATGACGATTTCCGAAGTTGCATAGTAATTGCAGAAGGCCTGTTGCAGGTCGAATAGGACCCAATCGACGGCGTCCTGGTTGCTGGGCTGGGGCGGCACCGTATCGCTGTAAGTAAGGTTTTCCCGCAGGTAGGTGGTAATGGCCTGGGCAATATCGTAGGGGTTGTCCAATCCTTCTGCTATCCCGGCGGCCAGCTCCCCGGTGCGAGGGGTAACCGTATCCGGGAGCTGCAAATATCGCGTTTTGATCCAATCAGGGTACTCCGTGCCGGCCTGGCGCAACTCACCGATAGTGGCCGCGGTTAGTGAAGCTTTGACCTGATAGATATCGCCTGGACGGAGGAAGGAATCGACCTTCAGGACGCCTAAGTCAACCGTGCCATCTGGGTCAACCGCCAATTTGGCGTTAACTGGCCGGCTGACCCAAACCGGCTGGGAGGGTGTGTGGAGGGTTTGGATGGGCTGGTTAGTTTGGATCATAAATTCCGCTGTGACGCGTCCTTGATACTCAGGGAATTTCGGCTCCGGGCTGTCTGGAGAGAGCGACTCGCTCGTGGACATCGTGCTCGTCCAATTACGGCCATCATAGTAGTCGTAGACCCGGTCGCGCCAATAGTAGCGCACACCGGCTGCAGCTTGCGCTGGCGCTTCCACCGTCATGATAGCGGCATCTGACAAAGGATTCCCGCGTCCCAGAGGCATAGTATCCCCGTAAAAATCGGTGACGAAGCCCACCGAGGCCTGGAGCGAGTAGAAGGCGTTAGACATACGATCGCGGACCGAACTCCAGGGTCTGGTGACCTGGAGCCAGACATGTTCGGCTGGTTCCACTGCCGAGGCTAAGGCAGGTGCTGTCCAAGCGAACACCACCACGATTGCAGCAGCCAGCAATGCCGTGCGGATGAAATCCAAACCGAGATAGGGAGGCAGGTAGGTGCCATTCTCTTTCCAGCGGTTATGCTGGACCAGGAAGTTGAGCCGCGCGATCAAGAGAAGCGCGAAGAACAGGTAGCCAGCCAAAAACCAGGTACGAATGGTAAAGAATGAGTCATAAGCGTGAATAATGACGATGGCAATGCCAGCGGGCAGGATCGCCCGCCAAGGTTGCGCGTAGCGAGTAAGATTGTATCCCGCGTACACGCTTAGTGTCCAAAACAGGGTGGCCATGAGGAACAAAAAGAACAAATTATCTGTGACCGGCTTCTGCTGGACTAATTGGTTTATGGTGATCAACAAGCGGTTGTTGATGCTGGCGAGCCGCTCTGACCATTGGATCCCGTCCCCCAAGGTCAAGCCGATCTGCCAGGGTACAATAAAAACGCCATAGACCAGGGCGAAAATTCTCACCAGGGAGGCTGAGAAGCGGCTCTGGCCCAACGCTAACCCCGCGATTGCACCAAGGAAGGCGATGTTTTGTACTATGGAAAGATCTTCTGCCCACCGGGTGGCGCTGAGACGGATAGCGGCGGTCATCAGGGCTGCAAGGAGCAACAGAGCGGCGGGTAAATCCCACCAGCGGATAAGTTCTGTATTTTTCTGAGGAGATTTCATGGGAGACACCTACAATTGGAGAGGAGCTTAAAAATCCCGCGCATTATTAATTACAACTCAAACTATCAATGGGTTCAGTGTACCTCAAAATAACAACTATGGATAGGCACATGATAGAATAGAGATCATATTTATGTGAAAATGTTAATCTAAGCGTATTGGTGATGTTTGGAGTAAATATTGGTGATGAATTTCAGGTATATCTGTGGATGAAAAGTTTCACGATCAGAAACATTTATGGTAAAATTTTTGCCGTTGCGTCCGACTGATGGGGCAGCGGCGTAAGATTCAGATTCCAATTCGGAACGCAAGGAAGATGCCCTGAACAAGGGTCTTAATACATAGCAGAGGAGAGTCCATGCTTAACGATTGGTTGTTTATTGGCATATTTCTAATACTCGCCCCTATATTTCCAGCCCTGGCTTTAGTTTTCGCCCGTTTCGTTGCTCCCCGAAAACCCAATTCCTTAAAATCGCAGACTTATGAATGTGGTATCGAGACTTTTGGGGATACCTGGGTGCAATTTAAGGCCCAATACTACATTTTTGCCCTGGTATTTCTGATTTTTGATGTGGAGATTGTTTTCCTCTACCCGTGGGCGGTCGCGTTTAACCAATTGCCGTTGTTCGCAGTACTGGAAGGCGTGCTGTTCATTCTAATTTTGATCGCCGGGCTGGTCTATGCCTGGCGCAAAGGCGTCTTGGAGTGGGCCTAGCCCCCTCATGTTTGAGCAGTATCCTAAAGGCTGATGGATGATTCGTCAGCCTTTTTGTGCGAATCCAGAGCTGTGCCACGCAATACTTGAGGAGAGTTGTGATGTTTGATCCGGTTACTTCAATTGCGAATTGGTTACGGACTTTGCTATCTGGCTGGGGCCTACCTTCGGGCCTGGTGGTCTTTATCCTGACCTTGTTAGGGGTCGTACTGGTAGCCAGCGTAATGCTCGTCCTCGATATTCTACTGGTGTGGGTGGAGCGCAAAGTTGTCGCTCGCTTTCAAGATCGACTGGGGCCAAACCGGCTTGGCCCATTCGGCCTGATCCAACCCATCGCTGATGTGATCAAGCTGATCATTAAGGAAGATATCACGCCCGAGGGTGCGGATAAAGTGGTATTCAATATGGCACCCATCATGGCTTTGGCGACGGTTCTCTTGTTGTGGGCGGTAATCCCGTTTGCACCGACCTTGTTGGGCTCGGATGTGAATATCGGTGTGCTGTATATCGTCGCTGTGGG
>DASQQR010000136.1:0-3041 GCA_035643335.1 Anaerolineales bacterium | reverse complement strand
ACGAGATTGATAGATCTCTTTGAAATCCATGGTCTACCTGGTCACTTCGGTTTCAGACGAGAAATGTTTCGAAGCACTCCCTGGTGAACCGCGGTTCCCTTTTCAATGGCCGGATTATCGCTAATTGCGCGCTCGACTCCTTTGTTGGCCATCTCCAGGATGAATGGGAACGCGGCGTTCAGGAAAGCATAAGTAGAAGTGCGCGCCACAACGCTGGGTATATTGGGAACGCAGTAGTGAATTACGCCTTCTTCAATAAAAGTGGGATGCTCATGAGTAGTTGGACGAGAAGTCTCTGCGCAACCACCTTCATCAATGCTGATATCCATGAGAATGGAACGGGATTTCATGGCCCTGACCATCTCACGAGACACTACGATTGGCGGCGGCTCTCCGGTTACGAGCACGGCGCCTACAACCACGTCGGCATACGCGCAGGCTCTCGTTACGTTGAGGGGAGTGGACGTCATCGTAACTACCCCCAAACGCCAATCGAAGATCTTTTCAAGAGCTTCAAGATCGGTGTCCAGCACAGTGACGTGTGCCCCCATCCCCAGGAAGGCTCTCGCCGCACAGGAGCCAACCACCCCTGCTCCAATTACCACGACCTCGGCCGGGGGCACTCCAGCGACACCCTCCAGCAATATCCCTTTTCCACCAGCGTTATTTTGCAGCAGTCTGGCCGCAATCTGGGCCGCTAACCGCCCGCCAATCTGGCTCAAAGGCCTTCGAATAGGAACGTTACCATCTGGCAGTTGAATTTGCTCATAAGCAATGGCGGTCAGGTTGTTTTCTAGCATGATATCGATTTTGTCCTGCCGCGCAGAGCCCAGGTGCAACAGTCCCGCAATGGCTGAACGGGGGCGTAGCCACTCGAGTTCTTCCCGCAGTGGCCGTGCGACTTTGAGAAGCAAATCTGCTCGCCCGAAGATCTCATGAGGGGAGTATGCGATGCGGCCACCCGCATTTTCATAATCCTGGTCACTGAAACCTGCGCCCAATCCAGCCCCGTGTTCGACGAAGCAGAGATGCCCTTGCTCGCTGAGCATATGAACTCCCGCTGGAGAGAGACCTACGCGATACTCGAATGGACGGCGTTCTTTGGGAATGCCAATATTCACGCTGATCACCTTGTTGTTGGTTGCGATTATGCTATTTGGTAGCTGGTTTTCTGTCCCAAAAGTTGCACCAGAATGGCCTTTTGTGCATGCACGCGGTTATGTGCTTGCGGGAAGATCACTGAATGGGGCCCATCTGCGACCTCGTCTGTGATTTCAGAATTTCGATGAGCTGGCAAGCAATGCATCACGATTACGTTGGGTCTGGCCTCACCCACCAATTTGCTGTTTACCTGGTATGGGGGAAAGACGCGTTCCCTTTGGATGGCTTCTTCTTCCTGACCCATACTGGTCCAGGTGTCAGTATAGATCACATCCGCATCTTGGACAGCCTGGTGGGGATCGTGCAAAAGGGTAATTTTGCTGCCGCTCTCGCTGGCGAACGTCCTCCCCATCTTGACGGCTTCGTTGTCCATGTCATATCCCTGCGGATTGGCGATCGTAAAATTGGCACCCAGTTTGGCGCAAATGTGCATCAACGAAACAGCCACGTTGTTGCCATCACCAATATAGGCCACATTGATTCCCTCCAGTTTGCCCAACTTCTCCCGGATCGTTAAGGCATCGGCAACGGCCTGGCAGGGGTGGTTATAGTCGCTAAGACCATTGATCACTGGAACATCTGACCAACTTGCCAATTGGAGGATATGATTGTGATCAAAAACCCGGGCCATGATGGCATCCATGTAGCCAGATAGAACTCGCGCCACATCTGCAATCGACTCGCGCTTGCCCAGGCCAACCTCCGAAGGAGAAAGATAGAGGGCATCACCGCCGAGGTGGCGCATTGCCATGTCAAACGAGACGCGAGTACGCAGGCTCGGTTTCTGGAAGATCATGGCGAGCACCTTGTTCTTCAACAAAGGACGGTTGCCCACAGTTTTCCATTCGGCCTTTAGTCGAATGGCCAGATCGAGCAAGCTGCGCAAGTCGCTGGGAGAATGATCAGCGATCGAAAGGAAGTCTTTCATCGGCGGACTCCTGCAAAATTGTGTTAGGACTTCAGCAGTATATCATAGCTAATTATGCTTGAATAATGTAAGAGTGCACGAGAGCAGGAAGACTAATGTCACCTGCGCGGAAAGCGAAGAGACGCAATCTAGAGGCGCGTTCATTCCCCCAACCTTCACATTTAGATTTAGATACGAGGATTCCGAATGCTCAATCGTGGGAATGTCTCGTAATGTTTTCAGACAGGTAGGGAGGGTGCAGCCAACCAAGCCAGCCCTGTGAACTGCGGCGTTGACCGGTGGGTTTATCGATTACGATCAGCGATAAACTGAGTGCCAGAAGCAAGGCGCCAGACCATTGCAGAGCGGTAAGTCGTTCACCCAGCCACAGTTGAGCAGAGATTACGGTAATGACTAATTCGCCAAGACCCAGTAGAGCGGTCTGCAATCCACCAATGTGTTTCACCCCTGAGAACAAAGCCAGGCGAGAGAAAAAGGTAAACATGGTGAGAGCAAAGATCGCCCACCAGGCTTGCAGCGGGACATGGATGATCTCTTTGATGTGGTTTTGCAGCGGTACTATCGTGACAGACACCAAAAAGACCGGAATCACGATCGCACTCATTGCCAACAAGGTGTAGAGCGCCACAGTTGGGGCGGGCATGTCATAAAGAACGCGTTGGTTGATGGGCAGGTGCAGGGCATAGAGCAGCGCGGCGCCGAGCATCATGATCACGCCGATCATATCCATTTTGTTTTGCCCGGTCTGCACGAGCAAGTACACGGCAGGGATTGCCAAAAGGAGCCGCAACCAGGTCAAGCGGCTTGATTGCTGGTGATCGAGCCTGAACCAAAAGACCGCAAACAGGGGGTAAAGCGAATACAGGAGCTGCCCGAGCCCGGCGTCGATGCGTCCTAAGGCGGCGTAAAACAGCAATGAACCGAAGCCATTCAGTCCGCCAGCGAGCAGGCA
>DASQQR010000135.1:0-4863 GCA_035643335.1 Anaerolineales bacterium | reverse complement strand
GACACTGGCTGTGGGATCAGGTGACGGCAGTTTGCACCTTTGGAAACTGGTTGAGGATGGAAAGGGTGCGCTCGGGGCGATTTATGAGGAAAATCTTGCCCATCCGAATGGCGTTAGCAAGGTAGCTTTCTCACCGGATGGTGATTTCCTGGCTTCTCTTACTTTAGATGGAATCCTTCGAATTTGGAGTCTTCCCGAAGGCTACATCTTGAATACGTTGCCCGGACCCGGGAGTCAATGGGACGGAATAAACGCATTCGCTCTTTCGCCAAAGGGCGATCTCCTGGCAACCAGCTCATGGACTGGACCGACGCGCATATTCCGAGGCTCCTCGGAGGTCGACAAGCCGCGCTTTTTCGTGCGAGCCGAATCAGATAAATTGAGCATACCGCTTGCTTACCCACCAGAATCATCCCTGTGGTCATGGCAAAGCCAGCCGGTCACTCTCTATCAGGCAAACTCGTTGCTGGATTTCGATCTCCAGGCGCCTGTTTATCTACCCCCAGGGATGATCTTTAGAGGTGTCCATAAGGTTCAAACAAATAACGCAGCCCAACTGAAATACGATTATTACGACGATCCCAACTCGACTCCAAAAGGCTCTCTCTTTATCACGGAAGAGCCTATAGTGCCGGTGATTTCTGACATGCCGGTTGGCCAAAGTGCGAGAGTCGAAACGGTCCGGGTCAAAGACGCCAATGCTGAGTTTGTCGAGGGGGATTGGGTGCCCGAAGGTAATCGAACCAAGGACAACAGCGGATTTGGCGGCCTGGTGCCCATGAGATGGGATCCAGATGCCGCCTTTCTCCGGTTGCGCTTCCAGGCTGGCACTCGACTAATCTCGATTTTTTACAAGCAAGAGGAAGTTGAAAACGGCGCGTTCCCGTATCTCAACAAGGCGGATTTGGTTGCTATGGCGCAGAGTCTCGTGAACGTCAACCGGTCCTTCCAAACTGCGCCAATCACGATTAGCTATACAGTGCAGGAAGGAGACACGTGCACCTCCATCGCGTCCCGATTTGGCACCACGATCGGAGAGATCCTGCGCTCAAATGATCTGTCAGACAATTGTGACGTCATCTACGAAGGCCAGACACTTAAAGTGCCCTTGAGCGAAACGAGGGAAACACTCACCGAAACCGACCTGAACTGCGATGGCAGACCCGAAAGGATATCGCTCATTCCGAATCCCACCCCCACCGGAACGAGCACGTTTTTGGGTGTTATTGTAGAAAGGTTGTTCGATAACGGTTTTTACCAAAAAGCCTGGCAATATACCATCGCGGATACGGATTTGCGCCTGTTCACCGAACCGCAGATCTTCAGGATAAATGACTGCGCCCAAGATTTAGCGCTCAATCTCATACCCCGGAACACTGCATTCACCCAGTTTGAGATCTTCCACTGGGATGGAGAGACAATGATCAACCGGGTAGGTCCCGACACAGAAAAGTCGCCGGCACCGTGAAGCACGTGCTCAAATTTCAGCGGAATCACAGCACGGCTAAGGGAATGGATCTGCTTCGCACACCCATTCCCTCAACTCCGATCTTTTTCCCGTCACAACGGGAAAAGCAACCAGATCAATATTCTCCCAATAAGTACTTTTTCAGAGCTTAAGCTCTTAGCTTCTCCAGGCGCGCTCGCTGCTTGTCCAACTCTTTCTCACTGCGGCGCACGAAATCTTCTGCTTGCCTACGCGCCTTGTTCGACATATCGTCCATTCTAGCGCGTACATCCGCCAGCGCCCGTTCAGCTCTATAGATGGACTCATCAATTGTATCCGTCGTGCGATCCTTGATGTCCAGACTTTTCTCTCTTATCTTTCTACGAGTTCTCACCCCGGACTGAGGCGCGGTCAATAATGCAGTAATAGCACCGATCAGACCACCAAGTAAGATTCCAGAGAACAAAAGTTTGGATTTTCCTGAAAGTTTGCGTGCCATCATAAAAATCCTCCTTGTCAGATGCAAATCTCAAATCGTCGTCGCTGAGACAAAGCAATTATTATATGTATTGGCTTTCCAGCCTCCTTATTCCTAATATAGCCTTCTGGGAGCTTTCTTTCAATTGGGGATTACCCTTAATCAGGGGTAGGGAAATCCCTACCCCTGGTTGGGTCTTGATTTCGATAACGACCTCTTGAGCTGCCTCCTCCAGGCGTTGGCAAATCTTGAATTTGCCCAGCTGAAATAATGTTCAGGGCACCTGACGGACTATCTTACCTTCTTTGTCGGTCCGGAATTCATATTTTTGACCGTTAACCTGCAGGTTAACCCGGAAACCGGGCGTCACAACTTGAGCACAGGACTCACCCGCCTTCGGTAGACCTAAGCAGGCATCAGGCCAATCAACCTGTTCCGTCGAGAGAATCTGGACATCCTGCACGCTCACACCCGTCGCTGAACTGAGCTGATTAATTGCGGCCTGGATGGCGGCTGGCAGTTCACTCGGGCTGATTGTCGGGTTAGCCGGCAGTGCCTGCCCGGATGCACAGGCGGACAAAACCAATGTTAAAGTCACTACAAGTACAACTGTTAGTTTTTTGGTAGACATTTTATCCTCGTTAGTTTCCCTAGATTTGTATGTGCGAGGGCTCTCCGAGATTCGGCGTGATAGGGGCTGGCGGCGTCCACACCCGCCTCTTCAGCGGTGATTTCCGGAGAGCCAAGTATGATTCTATGCGATCCGCATGTGCCTTAATCTTAATCAGCGCAGGTACCTGGCACAATGGGGATTATTCCTACCCAGCGTTCAGGGAAATCCCTAATGGCCACTAGGGATTTCCCTAAACCAGGCACAATATATAGAAGTTGCACAGTTGGCGATGTTGTGCAGGAGATTAGGGTGAAACTTTTCAACCCACGAATGTGTTAAACAACAAAAGAGATCGTTAAGGGGAAAATCCATCAATTTACGATAGGAGCAAAAGTATGGACATGTCAATTGCAACTTACCGAACGGAAGCGGGAAAGCAAGTGAACTGGCTCCGGAGCCGTGATTGGGACCTGACCTGGATAAGCCTGAGCGTGGTTCTCGTCGCCGCTCCTTACCTGGCCTACCTTGGATTGCTTAATCTGGAAACAATCGTGCAACCGCTCGCCGGCTATTTTGGCGCCAGCCCAGATAGCCTGGCTCGCAATCTGGTAAACGCTGTCGTCGCCTTGTTGGTCGGCGGGCCCCACATGTATGCCACATTCACTCGCACAGCATTGGATCGGGGATTCGCAAAAAAACATTCCAGGATGATGTGGTCTTCCCTGATCATCCCATTGGTGGTCGTAATCCTGGCCATGCTGAATCTGGCCCTGTTGTTGACCATCTTCTTCTTCTGGGCTTCGATTCACGTCTTGCACCAAATCATCTACATCATTGAACTCTATAACCACAAACAAAAGAGCAGTTTATCCCGGTTTTCCCGACTGGCGGATTATGGCGTCGTGCTCACGGCACTCTATCCCCTGGCAGCCTGGAAGATCACGAAGGGTACTTTCCTGATCGGAACGAACGATCTGGGAGCGGTCGTGGGCTCCTTTATTCCAGTAGGTCCCTGGATGGTTTGGCTGGCCGGTGGCGCATTTGGGATTGCCCTGATAGCCTGGATAGGCAAATCCGTCCATGAATACTACCAGGGCAAAATCCACTGGCCGAAAACTTCCTTTATCGCTCTGACTTTCGCGGCTGCTTTCTTCGTCCCCGCGCTCGGCAACCTGGATACGGCTTTCCAGGGCATGAACGTCTGGCATTCGCTCCAATACCTGGCGTTAACATGGATGCTCAACCACTTGCGCCAGAAGCGCGGCGAATTGGAGAGCTCGCCTTTCGTAGAACGCCTGTCAACAGACGGAACGGCTCGCCGGTATTATCTCTTCAACGTCGGCTTGACCATTGCGGATGCCGCCCTTGCCGGGGTAATCTTCGTTGTCCTCCTGTACGTGTTCAAGTTTCCATTTGACTATGCCTTCGACCGGGGCTATTACATCGCCGTACTGAGCTTTTTATGGATCCACTATTACCACGACCATTTTCTGTTCTCGGAGCCCCAGGTCATCGCCGAATGACTTGGCTCACGGCCCTCGCGGAATGGCCGTAAAAAAGGGCATCTGTAGCGCTGGCGGCGTACCCCGCACGCCGCCAGCCCCCACCACGCCAGATCCCAAAGAGCCGGGAGCAACTTGTCGAGATCAGGGAATATTGGGCTAAAATATTAGGAGCTGGAACACCTTTCCTATGGGGACAGGGGCTGGTCCCGGAGGCAGCTCATGCCGGATGAAGACACCTTTTATATTTGTCCAATCTGTTTCCAGGTCTGTGAAACTGAACGGGAATGCCATTTACATGAACATGCACACCGGATGGTGGAATGCGAGCCTGGCTCTCCGGGTGATGAACGCCGGAAGCCTGTTCATGATCGATTTGGAAACCTGATGTCGCGGGCACCGCGCTGGTATCTGGAGGCGACGAGACGGATCAGGGCAAAATAATCCGCCTTCCTTGTGAAATCCGCTATTCAATGGTATGAGTAGAAAATAACCCCGCCTCCGATCGCGATCGGAGGCGGGGTTATCAGGTGAATGCCTGGTCTACTATTACTTCATCAGCGCTTTGCCCTTATATTTCAACGCTGAATGGGCAGCCGCCAGACGAGCAATCGGCACTCGGAACGGAGAGCAGCTCACGTAGTTTTGGCCAATTGTGTGGCAGAATTCAATGGACTCAGGGTCACCGCCATGCTCACCGCAGATCCCAACCTCCAGGTCGATGCGAGCGCTTCTACCGTCTTCAACCGCCATACGCATTAACCGCCCGACACCATCCCGGTCGATCGTCTGAAAGGGGTTCTTGGGTAAAATGCCGTCTTCT
>DASQQR010000134.1:0-3577 GCA_035643335.1 Anaerolineales bacterium | reverse complement strand
GATGCCGCCAACCACGTCTTCAAGACGGGCGTTGAGAGGCAGCTCCACCAGCCGCACGCGGTCCATGGCCGCCAACGGCTGGCCCTCGGCGTACTTTCGGGCGCATTCGGGACAAATGGCGTCCATCCCACCGGTTTCGACATCCTCCGGCATGCAGCCGTAATAACACAGGCTAAGGGGCACCTGCGGCAAAAGGTCAACCAGGCCGCGAACTGCGGTGGTTTTGCCGGTACCCCTTGGCCCGATCAGCAGTACGCCGCCAATCATGGGATTTATCAAGGACAATACCAGCGCAAGCTTCATTTCCTTCTGGCCGACCAGGGCCAGGAACGGAAAGGGCAGTGCTTCTGCTAAACCAGCGTCCCCCCGTTCCCTTACGGGCTGAAAATCCCTCCCCGAAACGAGGTCAATCAATTCCTGCAGAGAGCGCACGCCAGCAGGATTTTCTTCTGATCTGGTCTCACCCAGGGTCGGGGGAGGGAATTCCTCACTCATTCTTTATGGGCGCCATGTCAACCTACATCGTCGGTAAAGGCAAAGGAATCGCTTGTCGGCAGCAAATCGGGACGCTCCTCCAGCACATCGATGGTGCTGGAGGTGATCTCGGCCATCATGGGAGGCAGAGGAACCTGCGCGGGAGGTCTAAACCGTTCTGGAGCAGGTGGGGGCGCTTGTTGAGGCCGGTTGCCAGTCAGCGTCCGTTGGCGCAGAATGCGAAAATCTTTACCCAGCCAGCCGACATACTGTCCGTGAACCGAATAAACCTGCTTATCGGCGGTTACCCAACCTATCCAGTCACCTTGCGGGTTGAAAATATACGGATAGAGCAGAAACCCCCCAACATCACCGGAGGTCGTATACAGGGGAATCGGGCGAATAGAGGCGGGCATGTTATTTTATTATACTCGACGGGCAAGTGTAGACCGCAATCAGTTCAGGCCAGCAATTCTAAATATGACCGCAAAAACCTGGTTTCGATACGGCCTGCAGAGAGCGCAGGCCACTCAACCAGCGTTTTTGCTGGCTCAGGCATTCCAAATTTAGAATTTCTGAGTTCAGGCACCCCACCACTTCACTCGACATCACCATAAGTCCAATAACGGTTGATAAAGAAATTCCAGAACATTACCACAATCACCGCCACGGCCAAGGCCACTTTGTCTCCCAGAAAAGCCCTGGGCAGAAGGGGCACTGCAGGCAGGCGCAAGAAGAATTGACGCAATGGCTTCTCTAAGACCGCAAAAATGGGCGTGCGGATGCTCAGACCGACCGCGCTCACGACAGCAAATTGCATCACCTGGTGGGATACTTGTTTCGTGCGTGAGTCCGGATACGTCCAATAGCGATTCCAGGTAAAATTGCTGACTACTGCGGCAAGAAAGGAACAGACGCTTGCCAAAACGGCCATAACACCGATTACATCATGCAACAAGGTATAGGTTCCAAAGTCGACTACTGCGCCTATCAAACCTACAACCGCAAATCGCAGGAAGCGCGTGCGCTCGCGCGGGTCCGTTACAATCGTGGCTAAGATCACACCAGCTCCAATCGTTGCTTAAAATATGGGATCGTCTTGCGAATGCCGGCCTCCAAGTCCACCTTTGGCGCCCAGCCCAAGACCTCCCTGGCACGCGTGATGTCAGGCTGGCGGCGCTGGGGATCGCCCACACCGCGCTGATCCGGTCTAAAGACCACGCCGGCCTGGTTCCCGGTTAAGGCATTGATGGTCTCAGCGAACTCCAGTATGGTTATCTCGTCCGGATTACCGATGTTGACGGGATCGGGATAATCCGATCCCAGCAAACGAACTATACCCTCGACGAGATCATCCACAAAGCAAAAGCTGCGCGTCTGGGAACCATCCCCGTAAACCGTGAGGGGCTCGCCGACGAGAGCCTGCTGCAGAAAGTTGGGGACTACCCGGCCGTCATCAATGTGCATACGCGGCCCGTAGGTATTGAAAATGCGCACGATGCGGGTGTCGACCCCATGAAAGCGATGATAAGCCATGGTCAGAGCTTCGGCAAAGCGCTTGGCTTCATCATAGACCGAACGGGGTCCAATTGGATCAACATGTCCCCAATAGCTTTCCACTTGCGGATGCTCCAGCGGATCGCCGTAAATCTCGCTGGTGGAGGCCAGCAAGAAGCGTGCACCCCGGTCGCGAGCGATACCCAAGGTGTTGTGGGTACCCAAGGCGCCCGCCTTCATGGTTTGGATGGGTAGATTCAAATACCCATAGGGCGAAATCGGGTTGGGGCTGGCGGGAGAGGCGAAGTGAAGGACTGCGTGCAGATCTCCGGGCACAAAGATAAAATTCGAAACGTCATGGCGGATGAAAAGGAAATCTGGATGTCCGGCAATATGCGCCAGGTTGCGAGGGTCGCCCGTGATGAAATTGTCCATGCCAACCACCTGGTGCCCTTCGGCTAACAAACGGTCGCACAAATGAGAACCCAAGAAACCTGCTGCTCCGGTAACGAGTATGCGCATGGGCTAAGCCTCCAGAAGCAGACAGCCGTGCCAAAATTTAGATAACTTGCTCATCATTTCATCTCCAATCTACCCGGCTGGTAAGGCCGTCACCGGTTATTTGCCAGGCCGCACCGCTGGAGGCATCCACCAACCACAAGTTGGCCTGGTAAAGCACCGCCAAGGCAAAACCCGAACGGTCACCCAATGGTCCTGGAGACCAGACAACCGTTTGCGGTTCCAGCCCGGCCCCTTCCTCCGGAAACAGCGACCTGCGGTTAGAGCCATCCCGATCCATCACGACCAGGCGATAGCGGCTGGTCTCACTCTGAGCGGGGAAAATGGCCTGAAGATAAGCGAGCTGGTAGGACATTTCCCCAGAAGGCAACTCCTGAAGGGCGGAGGGAGCGGGATAAGCGAACATGCCAACCTGGGGGACAAGGGCCAATGGGCCACCGCCAACCAGGGAGGCAGCGGATAAGTCAAAGACCTGTGATTCTGCAGGAGCGGGATGGTCCTCGGTGTACAAGACCTTACCATCGGGGCCCCATGCCACTCCCGGCACCCAGGCCCAATCCCCAAAGGTCTGTAAAGGGGTAATCTCGAGGAGCGGCGCCAGCTGTGCAGTCTGGAGATCCACCAAGCCAATCCCGTCCGGCCGGGCGTACGCCAGGCTCAGGCCATCCGGAGCCCAGGCAAAACTGGTGCCCCACCAGCCGTACAAGCCGCCCGAATTCGCTTCCAGAATGTCCGGCAATCTGCGGATGAAACCCGAAGAGCTGAAACTCAACAAACCGAGATCGTTGTTGGCCTGCCATCCGGGCGCAGCTACGCGGGGTTCAACGGTCGAGAATGCAATGGTAAGTGCGGAGCCAGGCCTCCAGCCGGCAAAGTGCACTACGTTCTTCACTTCTAAGTCGACCAACGATGCGGAGTCGTCGTTAACTTTTGCCGCCCACAGCGTGTTGATCGTACCGGCGTCTTCACTCCGCCGGGTGAATAACAACCAGGAACCATCCGGAGAGAGCGAAAAAACCCGTCCGTCCAGATCGCCGGTATTTACCACCTGGCGGCGGTTGCCGGTCGTCTCTTCCATCACCCAGGC
>DASQQR010000133.1:0-3351 GCA_035643335.1 Anaerolineales bacterium | reverse complement strand
TCGGCATGAATGGTGCTGCCTGAACCCGCCAACGGGGACGGAACCGCGTCCCACGTTGCCGCTGGCCCGTACAGATAATAGGAGTCCCAGGATACGCCCTCGTAACCGTCCACCTGCTCGGCGAACCATTGTCCCACTTTGCGGTCGCCATCCCAATAATGCGTTACACGCCTATCGGGCATATTGGTGCCATTCCACCAGCGACGGTTGTCAGTCCACAGCATGGGTAGCCAAACTGCATAGACACGCAAACGGGTGGAAGGATATTTGGCCAGGATCTGCTTTTGCACCCACCGGGCGCCGGCCAGGCATACGCTTCAGGTCGGGGAAACCAGGAGGATGAGGCGCACTTGACCTGCGTCCTGATTAAACTGCGTGCGCAACGTATCGATGTTGTTGATATCGGCGAGTGGCGCCTGCCCTGGCGCAAGCCGGGGCCGCGTGTCCAGATAAATAGCAAAAAGCACAATGGCCAGCAGAACCGCCAGGGTGAGCAGGCTCCGCCTGGATAAGATTCGCTTCATCATACACCTCTATGAATATGATACCATTTTCCGTGTCCGCCCCGCCCCGCTCACAGAACAAGTCTGCCAATACTTCCAGGACATCAGTCGCACAGCGCAAAAACCCCGCACGCGCCTGCGCCTGACGGCGGCGGGC
The DNA here is from genome assembly GCA_035643335.1 of Anaerolineales bacterium. GTDB lineage: Bacteria > Chloroflexota > Anaerolineae > Anaerolineales > UBA4823 > DASQQR01. The sequence continues at coordinate 2,691 of DASQQR010000133.1, read as the reverse complement.
CGGCAGGCTGTTGAGAGATACCGCAGCACGATGCAGCAGGCCCTGCGGAACCTGGAGGGTTGAGGCGGAAGGTGGATTACAATTCAATGGGTTCGGAGGTAGGATGACAATCTTTAAGGATGCCCGTCTCAGTCCGTTGTTTGACAGCCCAATCTATCAGCAAGTGTACGCTAACCTGCGATCATCCATTCTCTCCGGAGAGCTAAAAGGGGGGATGAAACTGCCCTCAACCCGCGCGCTGGCGGAGGAGCTCAACGTTTCGCGCAACACCATCCTCAATGCATACCGGCAGTTGACGGCGGAAGGTTATATAGAAAGTGTCAGGGGCAGTGGCACCTATGTTACCCGGATCTCACCTGAGCATTTATTGACACCTGAGGTAAAGGAAGCTTCCACGGATGCAGATACACTGGAGCCTCTCAAGCCACGTTTTTCAGACCATGCCAGGCTGCAACTGGCAGCCCCTCAAATGTCCCGGTTGGCGCCTTCGCCAATCGAAGTGTCTCCACGTCCATTTCGTTTTGGTATACCGGCCTTGAAGGACTTCCCGTACAAAATCTGGACGCGGCTGGTCATTCACCAGGCAAGGCGGCTGCCCGCCAGCACGTTTACCTATCAGAATGCGGCAGGCTATCTCCCCTTGCGGGAAGCCATTGCCGCGCATGCAAAAGCTTCCCGCGGTGTCCATTGTACGCCCGAACAAATCATCATTATTTCGGGTGCACAAGGAGGACTCGATCTGGCAGCACGGCTGCTGATCAACTCCGGTGATCCGGTCTGGATGGAAGATCCCGGATATCTCAAAGCGCGCGGCGCTTTCCTCGGATCAGGTGCGAAAATTATTCCAGTTCCCGTGGATCACGAAGGGGTGGTCGTCGAGGCGGGCATAAACCGTGCGCCAGAGGCGCGCCTGGCCTACCTGACTCCCTCTCACCAATTCCCGTTAGGGGTAACGCTCAGCCTGGCTCGGCGGATCGCTCTGCTCGACTGGGCCAAACGCGCCTACGCATATTTGATCGAGGATGATTACGATAGCGAGTATCACTACACAAGACGTCCCCTGCCGGCTTTACAAGGGCTGGATGACGCCGGTCGCGTGATTTATATCGGTACGTTCAGCAAAGTCCTCTTTCCAGCTTTGCGCCTCGGCTACCTGATCTTGCCGCCACATCTGGTCGACGCTTTCCAGATCGTGCGCAATCTCATCGATTCGCACCCGCCGATCTTGGAACAGGCCGTGTTGACGGATTTCATTGTCGGCGGCCATTTTGCACGCCATCTGCGCAGAATGCGGCGCCTGTACGCGGAGCGCAGATCCGCCTTGCTCAAAGCAGCCCGAGAACTTCCCCTGGAAATCCTTTCCGCTGAAGCAGGAATGCATTGTGTTGGCTGGTTGCCTGCCGGAATGGATGATCGGTCGCTGGTTCAGGCGGCAGCCTCCCACGAAGTTGATCTCGTGCCGGTTGCCAATTTCAGCATGGAGCCGTTGGAGCGTAAGGGTATCCTCCTGGGCTATAGTGAATATACCGTGGAGCAGATCCAGGAGGGGATTCGCCGCCTCGCCGCAGCGATGCGTTCCGTCTGACCGCATGGGGGTAATCATCGAAGTGGTACCATAGTTTGGTCATAAACTGGTGCTTGTCAGTGTGAAGTGGTACTATATAATCTAATTCATATCCAAACTATCCAGATCGACATTTGCAGTTCAAACCAATGTTAGGCGCGTGAAAGACAGAGAGTCGAAGAACATGAGAAAACTGGTAGTGGGTAGTTTCACAACTCTGGACGGTGTCATGCAAGCACCCGGCGGCCCCGATGAAGACCGTGATGGCGGCTTCCAGCACGGTGGTTGGCTGGTCCCTTACTTCGATACAAAGTTTGTTGAAATCATGACCGAGTGGACGAAGTGCGCCGGCGCCTTTCTTCTAGGCCGCAAGACCTATGAGATCTTTGCGGACTCCTGGCCCAAGTCCATGGATCCAGCGGATGAGATCGCCGTGGCCCTCAACACCCGGCCGAAGTTCGTCGCATCAAGAACGCTCGACGAGGTCAACTGGAACAACTCCATCCTGCTTAAAGGCGACGTTGCCCAAGAGGTCACGAAGCTCAAGGAGCAGGAGGGCGGTGAGATTCAGGTCCACGGCAGCAGCCACCTTATCCAGACCCTGCTCAAACACGATCTCGTCGATACGTTACGCATCTGGCAGTTCCCCGTTACTCTCGGCACCGGCAAACGCTTATTTGGGGCAGGCACGGTCCCGCGTAGTTTTCGTCTTGTCGATGCACAGATGAACACGACTGGTGCGGTTCTGCACGTTTACGAACGTGTGGGTGGCCTCAGGTACGGCGAGGTAGAGGTCGGCCAGGAGGCGGTGATCTTCGATTCAGGCGCGGCACACGAGTGATGCCTTCAAAGATGAATCAGCAGAAAGACCTTCCAGCCATGGCAAAGACCATCATCGACTCCACGCTTTACATGGTGCTTGGAACGGCCGATGAGGCTGGACAACCCTGGGTTTCCCCCGTTTACTTTACGGCTTCAAATTACAGGGAGTTCTACTGGATTTCATCTCCGGAGACGAAGCATTCGCGCAACATTGCGCGGCGCTCCCAGATCAGCATCGTAATATTCAACTCGCAGGTGCCGGTTGGCAAAGCTCAGGCCGTTTACATGTCTGCCGCGGCTGAGGA
>DASQQR010000132.1:0-11329 GCA_035643335.1 Anaerolineales bacterium | reverse complement strand
GGATAGCGGGCAAGTTCAACCCAGGTAGGATTATCACCCGGCCCTGGATATCGGAGGAGGATAGTTGGCGCGCCAGCTTCATCAAGGCTACAGGACCTTCATACTCATCGCCGTGCACGCCAGCGGTGAATAGAACTGTAGATCCCTCCCCACTTTTGATCACCGTAACGGGGACCATAATCGAGCCCCAGGCTGAATTGTTGCGAGAGTAGGGCACCCTTAGATAGGAAACTTGCTTCCCATCTTTTTGGAAATCGACGCTGGTGGTGACGGGTGATTCTTGGGCTGGCATGTCTACCTCCGGCCAGTTGAACGCTAGAAAAATGTCTATTTAGTAAACAGCTTCCGTTCGAAGTTTGTGATCGTCTCGCATCCGTTTTCGGTCACCCGGATGGTCTCGGAAAAACTGATGCCGCCTTTTCCGGGAACCTGCACCCAGGGGATAAGATGAAAGGTCATATTGCGTTGGAGCTGCCGGGTTTCGTTTGGTTGGATGCTCAGAATTTGCCCTTCTCCCCAATCCGGTGGAAAGCCAATGCCGATTGAATACGCCGAGCGGGATGCTTGCGTGCCCCCAAAGATGGAATCCCCGATGATCCGGCGGCTGACGGCGTCCACCTCATGTGCGCTTACACCGGGTTTAATTGCCGCCATCGTGGCTTCCATGGCTTCTCGGACGACTTCTTCACCCTCCCAAAGATCGGCCGCAATATCTCCAATGAAAACAGAGCGCATCAGGGCGGCGTGATAGCGTTTTAGGCATCCGCCAACCTCGAGCATAATGGTGTCCACCGGCCTGATCTTTCTCCCGGCCCAGGTGGCATGCCCGATGGCGCCGCGTTCACCAGAAGCTACAAAAGGCGCGATTGCCGGCCACTCGCTGCCAGCTTTAATCATGGCGTAGTGAATTTCGGCGGCGATGTCGTTTTCGGTTATCCCTGGACGAATGGCTTCGATCCCCGCTCGCATGCCGGCCTCCGCGGTGCGAGCAGCCCTTTTCATCAGCTCGATTTCGTATTCGGATTTTATGACCCGCCCCGCCTCTACCAGCCCGGAACAATCCACGAATCGGGTCGCTGGGAGCAAATTAAAGAGCTTTTCCTGTTGAGCAGCTGTAAAAAACCAGCAGTTTTTTTCATAGCCAATTAATTTGGTGTGCAAGTCGAACTCCTCAAGTGTCGCTTTCAGCCGCTCCATGGGGTCTTCGAAGTCTTCGTAAGGCCGGCTCTGCTCGATCCAGGTCAGCGCCTGCACGCCGCTGTCCTCCAACCGGCGAGGAACCATTACGGGTTCACCTTCCAGAGGGACGATTAATGCCTGGAAGTAGTAATGCCCCGGGCTTTCAAAGCCGGTCAAGTAGCAAATGTTCTCGGGTGTGGTTGTGATCAGAGCGTCCACGCCGCGTTGTCCCATGCGCTGGCGCAATTCACCAAGGCGTCTTTCGAATTCGCTCATCGGAAAGATTAAATCGTCCCTATATCGCATTTTTTACTCCTTGACTGATCAATGAATTGAAGGCTTGTACTCAATGGATTGGGTTTTTATTCTCCTGTATGTGCGCAGATATTTGACAAACTGGGAATTGTGATGATACAATTGGAATACTAATTGAATACTAATTGTATTCTAAGCGATTTTTAATCCCAGTGCAAGAGAATTCACCCTTAATAATATTTGGGTGTTCATCTCTATCTATGTTGCCCACAAAATCCGACCCAATAAAAGAAAGAGAACCGGAGTCGCGCATGGAGGAGATATACCGGGAGATCAGAGAGCGGATTTGCCTGCTCCAATATCCGCCCGGTATGGCTTTGAAGGAGAAAGAGCTGGCCGACGAGTTTGGGGTTAGCCGGACTCCGATTCGAGGGATTCTGGAGCGTCTGGAATTCGAGGGCTTGGTCAGTGGCGATTTCGGCAGCAATTCGATCGCCACCTTCGTGGATATCAAATCTCTGAAACAGGTGTATGCTCTGCGACTGCGGCTGGCTGAAATCGTTGGGGAATTGTCCGTACCGCGGGTGCCGGCTGAGTCCATCGAGGCCCTAGAGCGCCTGCTCGAAGACTTCAGGAGCATGCACGATCAGTACGACCCTGTCGGTCTGGCGCGCCTCTATAATACCTTCCACGAACAGATGCTCGCTTTGATCGGAAATCCACCCCTGCGACAGATCTGGGACCAGCTGTTCCACCAGACTGCACGCGTGTGGCTTCAAATCCTGCCAGAGTTGGATTGGACGGAAGAAGTTAATTACATCTGCAAGGAGCTCTCGGATGTGATAGAAGCACTGCACCGGGACGATCTGCGCGTGATGGCAAAAGTAAGACGTGATCACATGTCCATGTTGTTGCACCGCATCAATGATTATCTTGGAGGCGCTGATGTGCAATGACGTGAAAGGAGGTGAGCCCAGAGGCCGAATCGTGGACAATTATTGGCAGCCGTCAGGTTTGTAGGATCCCGTTAACAAGGTCAATAGGAGAAAAGAGATGAATACCCGTAGGTTTGCTTTGATATTTGCTAGTTTGGTGGTTCTCTCAATCTTTGTGAGCGCCTGCCAGCCCCAGGCCGCACCCGCACCTCAAGTTGTAACCCAGCAAGTTGTCGTAACCCAACAAGTTGTTGTCACTCAAGAGGTTGTGGTCACCCAAGAAGTGATGGTTACCCCAGAACCCCCAACGGAGGAGACCACCTTCGAGCGCGTGAAGCGAGAGGGGGTCGTAAGGGTTGGATTCGCCAATGAGAACCCCTACGCTTTCGCACAACCGGATGGAACTCTTTCTGGGGAAGCCGTCGAAGTTGCCCGAGCCATTTTCACATCCCTCGGCATCAACGAAATGGAAGGCGTTCTCACCCAATTTGGCTCTCTCATTCCGGGATTACAGGCGAAACGTTTTGACGTCATCACCGCGGGTATGTTCATCAACCCTACTCGCTGTGAACAAGTGCTGTTTGCCGATCCCGAATACAAGATCGGAGAGGGGTTGATCGTCGAGGCCGGAAATCCTCTCGACCTGCACAGCTATGAGGATGTGGCTGCGAATCCGGATGTCACCATTGGGACCGGAGCAGGCTATCTTGAGTATGATTATCTGACTGGCGTAGGTGTGAGTGAAGATCAAATTACCACCTATCCGGATGACCCCTCGGGTGTAGCTGGGCTTCAAGCCGGGCAGATCGACGCCTGGACGGCTACAACGCCAACATTGATGAAGGTGCTCCAGACCACCGGAGATCCTGGGCTGGAGCTGGCTGATCCCTTCACCGATCCGGTCATTGACGGCAAATCCGTAACTGGCTACGGTGGCGCCGCTTTCCGGCTCGAGGATCAGGATTTTCGCGACGCTTTCACTGCAGAGCTGCAGAAGCTCAAAGACTCGGGACAATTGGTAGAAATCATTGGCCAATTCGAAGGCTTTGGTCCTCAAAACGATCCGGGTGACGCCACCGCCGAACAACTGTGCCAACCCTGATTGCCTGCATTTGATTGACTTATCCGGAGAGTGGGTCTTCGTAGTTTCATCCAGATATGCCCACTCTTCTATAAACCTGGAATAAGATCGATGTATGGGTTGGTGGCCACCTTCGCCACCAACCCATACATCCAAGCCGAATTGTAAATCCCTTTGGAGTGAAAAGAACATGCCGCATAACGGAGGTACAAAGCCCGGCACACTGGCGGTTTGGGCAGGTGAGAACAAGGATTACTGGGAACGGTCGACCCAGGTCCCAGTTGTTCACAGCGTGTCATTTGGTTACCGGGACGTGGATGTATGGCAGGCTGTTGCTCTGGAACAGGAGCATGGTTATATCTATAGCCGCAATACCAATCCCACCGTGACCGCATTCGAAGAGAAGGTGCGCCAGCTGGAAGGAGCGCAGGCGGCGACCAGCTTTTCAACCGGAATGGCTGCCATCAGCAACACGCTGTATACCTTGCTTAAACCAGGTGACCGGGTAGTGTCCGTCAAGGATACCTACGGGGGAACAAATAAAATCTTCATCGAATTTTTGCCGCATTGGAAAGTTGAGGTCGAGCTGTGCAACACCACGGATCACGAGGCTATCGAGGCAGCAGTTGCCCAGGGTTGCCAGGTTCTCTATTTGGAGAGCCCTACGAATCCAACTTTGAAAATCGTGGATCTCGCTCGATTAACGGAGGCAGGGCACAGGGCCGGAGCTGTTGTGGTGGTGGATAATACCTTTGCCACACCGATCAATACGAACCCCTTGTCCCTGGGTGTGGATTTGGTGATCCACAGCGCGACCAAGTTCTTGGGCGGGCATGCCGATGCGCTTGGAGGGATAGTCTGTGGCCCTGCCGCCTGGATCAAGAAAATCTTTCATTATCGCGAGATCAATGGTGCCACTTTACATCCCATGTCGGCCTATCTGCTCTTGCGGGGCATGAAAACGCTCCAACTTCGCATTCAGCGCCAGAACCAAAACGCGCTAGAGATCGCCCGATATTTAAGAACGCATCCTTTTGTAGATAAGGTCTTTTATCCAGGCCTGGAATCCCACGAAAACCATGACATTGCGAAGAAACAGATGCGCGGCTTTGGTGGTGTGCTCAGCTTCATGCTGAAGGGCGGATTTGAAGGCGTGCGCATTCTGTTGCCTCGCTTGAAGTTTGCGCATGTAGCTGCGAACCTCGGAGCGGTAGAAACGGTCGTTGGTCCGCCGGCAACTACTAGCCATGTGGAAAGCAGTAAAGAAGAACGCCAGGCCATGGGGATACCGGAGAGCTTGATCCGGTACTCCGTCGGCATTGAGGATCCCGAAGACCTGGTCGCTGATCTTCAGCAGGCCCTGGATTACACTGCGGAGAAAGTTGGGATCATCGCTTAACCTCAATCAGGATCTTGAACGGTTGAATCATCGAGGTGGCGGTATGGAATTTGCTCGTCGAACTGCTGAACTGAGACCCGAAGGGGCCTACCAGGTGTTGGCGCGAGCAGGGGAGCTGGAAGCACAGGGCCGCGAGATCATCCACCTGGAGATCGGGCAACCTGATTTCGATACCTTTTCTAATGTCAGCCTTGCAGGGATCCGGGCGATAGCCGAGGGCCGTACACGTTACAACCCCCCTGCCGGCGTCCGGGATCTGCGGCAGGTAATCGCCCGAGACGCAGGCAAGCGCCGGGGAATAGAGGTTTCACCTGCCCAGGTGGTCGTCAGTCCGGGCGCCAAGCCCAATCTCTTCTTTCCGACCCTGGCCTTGGTGGAACCCGGTGATGAGGTCCTATGCCCCAATCCGGGTTTCCCAACCTACGAAGCCATGATCCATGTTGCCGGGGGGATTCCGGTACCGGTTCCTTTGCTCGAAGAAAATGGTTTTTCCTTTGATTTAGAGGCTTTTGACCGGCTGGTCAATGACCGTACCAAGGTGATCATTTTGAATTCGCCCAGCAACCCGACGGGAGGTGTGATCCCCCAGCAGGATCTGGAGCACATCGCAGAAGCCGCGCGGCGCCATGATTGCTGGGTGTTTTCAGATGAAATCTATGCCCACACCGTTTATGATGGGTTAACCGCGCCCTCCATTGCTGCCCTTCCAGATATGCTGGAACGGACTGTAATTATCGACGGATTTTCAAAAACGTACGCCATGACTGGGTGGCGGCTGGGTTTTGGAGTGATGCCGGTGGAGTTGGTCGATCGTGTCCAATTGCTGTTAACGCATTCGGTTGGCTGTACTGCCGACTTCACCCAGTATGCTGGCATTGAAGCGCTTACCGGACCTCAAAACCAGGCTGAAGCAGCGGTCGACTTGTACCAGCAGCGGCGCGACTTTCTGGTTGCCGGTTTGAACGATGTTCCCGGCGTAAGCTGTCAGAAACCCCAAGGGGCATTCTACGCCTTTCCGAATATCAAGAGCTTGGAAAAGACTTCCACGCAAGTGGCCAATGCGCTGCTGGAAGAAGCCGGTGTGGCCGTGCTGCCCGGCTCCTCCTTTGGCCGCTATGGGGAAGGTTACCTGCGTTTGTCCTACGCCAATTCGATCGAGAACATCCAAATTGCCCTCGAACGCATGTCCACGGTTTTCGAGCGTTGGGTTGGAGGCTCGTCTGGACTGCCCGGGATTTCATGATCAAACCGCTTACCGGAGGAACGGCAGTGACTGATGCGCAACGCTTTTTCGAAATCCTGAGCGCAGACCAGGTGGAGCAAATCCATCTCACCGCCTTACGCGTGCTGGAGGAAGTTGGTCTGTGGCTGCCGCACCAGGAAATCTTAGAGTATTTTCATCTGGCTGGCGCAAAGGTTTCCTTTGATGAGCAGGTTGTTCGTTTGCCGCCCGAACTGACCAACAACTGTATTCAGAGATTTCCCCGCGGATTCACCTGGTACGCACGCAATCCCCGCAATTCAATCGAGATGAATGGTGAGCACACGCATTTCTCATTTCCGGATTCCACCATAAACATCATCGAATTGGGGGGCCAGCGCCGTCCTGGAACCATTAAAGACGGCGAAGACATCTGCCGTCTGTGCGACGCGCTGCCCAACCTCGCAATTGCTTCTACTGGTGTCACACCACCGGAGTTGCCAGGCGGCGTTCTGGAAGCCTGGCATACGATGACCATGTTCACAAAGTGCAGCAAGCCAGCTTTTGGCGTCTGCCGCGGCGAGGAAACTTCCCACATGGTCCTCCAGATGGCGGAAATCGTCGCCGATGCCTGCGATTTTCCGCAGGGACGGCTACCTCTAGCCATCATCACCAACCCGGTCAGCCCTTTGCGCAATACCCCGGAACAGCTGGCCGGCATGCTGGTGTACTTGAAGCTGGGACTCCCAATTTCAATTTCACCCGAGGTTCAAGCCGGTGCAACCGGACCGGCCACTCTGGCGGGTGCCCTGGTTCAGCAGACCGCCGAATTCCTCGGCCACGCCTGCCTGGCGCAGATCGTTCATCCCGGTACGCCCGTGATCTACGGTACAGTTTCCAGCATTTTTGATATGCGTAAGATGCTGCTTCCCTACGGCGCTCCCGAGGCCGACCTCCTGGGCATCGGTACAGTTCAAATGGCGCGCTACTATGGGATTCCGGCTCGCACCACGGGTGGGTCGTCGGATGCCAATGCCCTGGGCATGCAGGCCGGCGTTGACAGTTTGATGAGCACGCTGTTATCCATATTGGCGGGCAGCTCTTTTGTGCTGCATGGCGCCGGGGAGCTGGAAAACACGTTAGCGGTGAGTTACGAGAAAATCCTGGTCGATGAAGAAATCATTGGTATGGCTCGACGCATCGTCGCAGGCTTTGAGGTTACCCCAGAGACCTTGGGCCTGAAGGTCATCAAAGAAGTAGGACCGCATGGTGATTATCTGGGAACGGATCACACCTACCGGCACTTCCGCCGAGAACAGTTTATGCCGCAATTGATGGTCAGGGATAAATATGACGTCTGGGAGGCCGCCGGGGGTAAGCGAGCTGAAGAGCGGGCTCGGGACCGGGCGCAGGATCTGCTGGCCAATTACCAACCCGAACCGCTAGCAGAAGCTGCCGTGCGGGAGTTGCAGGCTATCTACACCTCCGTGAAACGCTCTCAGGGCGTGGACTAAATCCTCATGCCTGCCGGAGCGGATATCATCGTTATTGGTGCAGGGATCTTTGGTCTAGCCGCTGCCTTGGAGCTGAAAAAGCGCGGATATGAGGTGCAGGTGCTCGATCCCGGCCCTTTGCCGCACCCTCTGGCGGCCTCGACGGATATCAGTAAGGTGGTGCGCTTAGATTATGGCGCTGATGAGGAATATCTCTCCCTGGCCGAAGAGGCCCGTCACGGATGGCTGCATTGGAACGACGAATTCGGCCAGGATCTCTACCACGAAGTGGGTCTCACCATGCTGACCCGTATGCCCATGGCTCCAGGCGGCTTTGAGTACGAGAGTTATCACCGCCTGGTGCAACGCGGCTACCAGCTGCAACGTCTGGATCAGGCCGAGATCGCCAGGCGGTTTCCCATCTGGGACAGTTCAGTCTATGTGGATGGGTATTTTAACCCCTATGGAGGCTTTTCCGAGAGCGGTCGCGTGATCGAAACTTTGGTTCGCCTGGCCAGGGCTCGAGACGTTCGGATATCGACTGGTAGTAAAGCCGCTCGGTTCATCGAGCACAAAGGCCGGATAGCCGGTGTCCTCACGGAGAGCGGCGATCGCTTTGAAAGTGGCTATACCCTGGTGGCAGCAGGCACCTGGACTCAAACCCTGGTTCCGGAACTGGACCCTGTGATGCATTCGGTTGGCCAACCGGTCTTTCACCTCAAACCGGCGCACCCGGGATTATTTAGCCCTCCCAGATTTACTGTCTTTTCCGCGGATGTCTCTGCGACAGGTTGGTATGGTTTTCCCCTCCATCCAACCGAAGGTATTATTAAGATCGCCCGGCATGGGGCTGGAAAACGGTTGCATCCCGAGTCTGGTGAGAGGCTCGTGAGCAGGGAAGACGCAATTCGTCTACGAGAGTTTCTGGCCACCTCCCTTCCAGCGCTGGCCGGCGCTCCGGTTGTAAAGACCACGCTTTGCCTGTATTCGGACACCCTGGATGAGCACTTTTGGATCGCACGGCATCCATCTCGCCCTGGATTGACCGTAGCAGCGGGTGGCAGCGGTCACGCCTTTAAGTTTGCCCCCGTCCTGGGTTCGATTGTTGCCGATGCGGTTGAGGCCAAACCCAATCCAATCCTGAAGAAGTTTGCCTGGCGAACTTTGCCCCCGGACACCGTTGGCGAGGAAGCCACGCGCTATCGCGCCGCCATGTCCCCTGGGCCGGACCAGCCGTACAAGGAATCTAAGCATGAGCAATGACTCTTTCTTTTCTCAAGATGAATTTGATGGCCGGCTGCAAAAGGTCAGACAGCGCATGGCCGAGCAAGGCTTGCAAGCCGCGTTGATCTCAGCTCCTGAGAATATCTTCTATCTGACCGGCTTGGATCACCTGGGGTATTTCGCTTACCATATCCTGATCCTCCCCAGGGATGGCGAAAATATCCTCATTGCTCGGGCCATGGAGCACGTGACGGTAGAGACCTTTGTGAAAAATGCCCGCTTCGAGGGATATGCCGATGGCGCTGACCAGGTCAAATACACTTGCGATGTGCTTCAAGCCGCTGGCTTGGGCTCGGGAAATCTGGGCGTCGAGAAAAACACCTTATTCTTGCCCCCCTTGATCACGGAAGGGATGGCTGAACGATTGCCGGATGTCAATCTGGTCGATATTTCAGGCCTGGTGGATGGTTTTCGACGCACCAAGTCACCAACAGAGCTCGAATACACGCACCGGGCGGCGCGGGTCGCCGATGCCATGATGAGAGCGGCAATTGAGACAGCTAAAACGGGGGTCAATGAGAAAGAAGTCGCCGCGGAAGCCTATCATGCCATGGTCATGGCCGGGGGCGAGTATCCTGGGTTTGGGCCCTTTATCCGCTCCACACCCAGATTGGGCCAGGAACACCGCACCTGGGAAGACCGCGTTTTGGAGCGAGGCGATGCGCTCTTCATCGAACTGGCTGGCTGCATACGCCGCTATCACGCCGCTATGGGCCGCCTGATTTTCGTAGAGGAGGCGCCACCCGGAACGCGGGAGATGGAAAAGCTGTGTATTGAGGCGTTTGAGAATGTGGTCGACACCATGCGGCCTGGCGTGGCCGCCAGCGAGGTGTATGCATCCTGGCAGGCGATTGTAGATCGAGTCGGCCTGTCCCATTACCGCAGACATCATTGTGGCTACATGATTGGTATCGGCATGCCGCCCAGCTGGATTGGAGGCAATATGGTGGTTGGCCTGCGCCATGATAGCGATATGGTGTTAGAGCAGGGGATGGTATTTCATTTGATGTCGTGGCTGATGGATACGGGTCGCCCCGGGAACTACTTCGTTTCAGATACTGCTCTGGTTACGGAGAATGGGTGCCAGGTACTTACTTCAGTGCCTCAAACTGTGCATGTCGTTTGATTAAATTCGCGCATTCTTGGATTTGATTGGATCGCTTACTGTTTGTATCAGGAAAAGCCTATGAGCAACCAAAGAAACTCCCGCTCTTCCCGCTTAAAAAGCTATGTTTTCATTGCCCTTCTGTTTTTGGCCATCGGAATCGGTGTCGGTGCAGTCAACAACGCGGACCCTCCTTTGGACCTGCTGCCGGTCTTAATGCGCGGCTTGATGACCACCTTACAACTAACTCTGTGGGGTTCATTGTTGGCCTTGATCGTGGCAATAATCGCCGGTGTAGCCCGCTTGTCGAGGAATTTCCTGATTCGCGCCATCACTGGATTTTACATCGAGTTCTTTCGAGGCACGTCGATACTGGTGCAAATGTTCTGGATTTTCTTTGTGCTGCCCCTACCGCCTTTCAACCTGACCCTGACACCCTTCCAGGCCGGGGTGATCGCTTTAGGGCTGAACGTGGGCGCGTATGGCGCTGAGGTTGTGCGCGGCGCGATCCAGGCCACGGAAAAGGGCCAGATTGAAGCCGCAATTGCCCTCAATATGTCCCCCGGGCTGCGCCTGCGCCGGGTGGTTTTGCCTCAGGCGATGGTGCGCATCATCCCGCCGTTTGGTAATCTGCTGATCGAGTTGCTGAAGGCGACCTCGCTGGCCTCATTGATCACCTTGTCTGATGTAACCTTTCAGGCGCTCTCGTTGCGCATGACGGTAGGCCGTACTGAAGAAGTATTTATTTTATTATTGATCATCTATTTTCTGATTGCCTATCCTCTGACGCTGGGCGTGCGCTGGGTTGAGGGCAAACGCCAGTGGGCGTGATGCTGTAGGATTTGGAGGTGGACTATGCTCTGGGACTGGCAGTTCGTCTGGGAAATTCTACCCGACCTGTTGGAAGGTCTGGTTGTCACCGTTGAGGCGACTCTTTTGGGCTTCGGTGTGGCGGCGATTTTGGGCTTGCTTTTGGCCCTCGGCCGCCGGAGTCAATCTGTATGGTTATCTGAACCGGTTGGCGGATTGGTGGAATTCATTCGCAGTACCCCGTTGCTGGTGCAACTGTTCTTTCTCTTCTATGTGCTGCCGAAATATGGGATTAGAATGCCGCCCCTCGTTGTGGGCACAATCGCATTAGGACTGCACTACGGGACCTATACCTCGGAAGTCTACCGTGCCGGAATCGACGCCATTGAGCGCGGCCAGTGGGAAGCGGCCCAGGCCCTAAATTTCACTCCAACTTATACGTGGACGCGTGTCATTCTGCCACAAGCTATCCCGCCGATGGTGCCAGCACTGGGGAATTACTTTATCGGTATGTTCAAAGAGACGCCTCAACTTTCGGCCATCACAGTTGTTGAGTTGCTCCTGACCGGGCGCATCATCGGCACACG
>DASQQR010000131.1:0-3862 GCA_035643335.1 Anaerolineales bacterium | reverse complement strand
CTCAATGAAATCCTGTCTTTTCACACTGGCCAGCCTCTAGAAATCATCGAGCGGGATACCGATCGAGATTTCTGGATGAACGCTCAGGACGCGGTCGATTACGGCATTGTAGACAAGGTACTTGAAGTTGAGAAGACAAAGGAGAGAGAGTCCGAGAAACAGGCCGAAGCAGAGGGTTGAGATTTCGGATCTAGCTGGAGCTCAATTCGCCAAGAGAGAGGGCCGGGTGGCTGAAATTTACCACCCGGCTTTATAATTATATTCATAGATTCTGAATCTCCGGAATGAACGCACGTAGACGAAACATGACACAAAAATCGAGAACGCATCCCAGTATTCGTGCACTGATCATCGACATGGATGGCGTGTTATGGCGAGGTGAACAACCCATCGGTGATTTGCCGGCGATATTTGAACGGATCAATCGCAAGGGTTATAAATTCATCCTGGCCTCAAACAACGCCACCGGCACCGTTGACCAGTATGTGGACAAGTTAGGTGCCTTCGGGGTCAAGATTGGGGCTGGCCAGGTGATCAATTCCGGACAGGCAACTGCTCAATTTCTGCGCCAGCGATTTCCGCACGGAGGACCAGTTTATTTGATCGGAGAACAGGGATTAGTGAAAGCCCTGGCAGAATGCAACTTTTACCATTCTGCTGAAGAGTCTTTGGCTGTAGTGGTATCTTTGGACCGCCAGCTGACCTTTGACAAGTTGCGCCGGGCAACCCTTCTCATCCGCGGCGGTATTCCCTTCATCGGGACGAATCCAGACCGCACGTTGCCTTCTCCGCACGGGTTGGTGCCGGGAACGGGTGCGATTCTTGCCGCTCTGGAAGCGGCCACGGATGTCCAGCCGACCATTATCGGCAAGCCGGCGCCTGAAATGTACCGCGTTGCCCTTGAACGTCTTGGCACCCCGATCGAACGGACGCTGGTGATTGGCGATCGCGTGGAGACCGATATTGCGGGTGGACAGGCCCTGGGTTGTCCCACGGCGCTTGTCCTATCAGGCGCCACAGATCATGACCGGGCCCGGCAGTGGAAACCCCCGCCAGATTTTGTCGTACCTGATTTTACCAGTCTACTCAGTGAACTTTAGAGACAAGGAGCACTAAAAAGTTGTTGGCTTTGGGTGTTCGGGGCGAGGTACCTCGGCCCGAACACCCAGACCTACTAACCACATTCGAACACACGCTAGAGATATGGAAGAAAAGGCCCTCATTTATGATTTAGATCTTGAAGAGATTGCTCACATCCTGGAGGATTGGGGACAACCCGCTTACCGCGCCACACAGATCTGGAAAGCTCTATACCAGCAGATGCGAGAATCTTGGGAAGAATTTACTACTTTGCCCCAGCCGCTACGCCATAAATTGGATCAGAATTTCTCGTTGTCGAGTTTAAGCCCGGTGACTACACTGGCATCGCAAGACAATGAAACCACCAAAACCCTGTTCTCTCTGCCGGATGGAGCTGCAATCGAAGCCGTCCTGATGCGCTACAGGAAGCGCAGGACCCTATGCATCTCAACTCAGGCGGGTTGCGCTATGGGGTGCGTATTTTGCGCCACGGGCCAGATGGGCTTCCGCCGAAATCTGACCAGCGGCGAGATCGTTGAGCAAGTCATCTATTATGCCCAGAAACTTGACGCCGCTGGAGAACGCGTCACGAATGTTGTGCTTATGGGAATGGGCGAGCCCTTTCACAATTACGACGCCTCGATGCAGGCCATTGACCGCTTGAACCACGCGGAAGGCATGAATCTTGGAGCCAGGCGTTTCACCGTTTCAACTGTGGGGCTGGTCCCAGTGATACGGCGCTTCACTAACGATCACCGCCAGGTGAACCTGGCAGTTTCCTTGCATGCCACGGATGACGAATTGCGCTCCTCAATGCTGCCGATTAATCGCAAATACCCGGTCGATGAACTGCTGGCCGCCTGTCGCGAGTATGTACGCAGGACTCACCGGCGGATCACCTTCGAATGGGCCCTGATCCGCGATGTAAATGATATGCCCGAACACGCCCGGCAGCTGGGCCATCGTTTGCAGGGGGTATTGTGCCACGTTAACGTGATCCCGTTGAACCCTACCAAAGGATACGAGGGCAAAGCAACGACTCGCGAGCGCGCGGAGGCTTTTCAAGCGGAGCTGGAGCGGCTCGGCATCCCCTGTACAATCAGGGTGCGGCGTGGTATCGACATACAGGCCGGATGTGGCCAACTGGCCATCCAGAGGAATGGTTAGTTGAAGGCCGCCGAGCCTGGATTCTCCACCCGCTTGGTTTCTAACTTTCTGCGATTATTTTTCTATCTCCTCTATGGACCCTTTGCGTGGATCTATGACTGGGTGGCTACCTTCGTCTCTTTGGGATTGTGGAAGCAATGGGTTTTGGAGGTTGTTTCAGATCTCCATGCTCCCCGGGTGCTGGAATTGGGCCATGGCCCAGGTCATCTCCAAAAAGCGCTCGCCGAAAGAGACATCTGGAGTTGTGGCCTCGACCTCAGCCCACAGATGGGCCGCTTGGTGCGAAATCGCTTAAAGGATTTGGGCTTCAGGCCCAACCTGATCAATGGCTTTGGTCAACGTTTGCCTTTTGCCAACGGTTCTTTCCCTGAGGTTGTTGCCACCTTTCCCACTGAATATATTATGGATGCGTGCACACTGGCTGAAGTCCACCGCGTATTGACGCCAGGTGGCGAATTGATTGTCATGCCTGTCGCCTGGATCACCGGCACCAGATCCCTCGAACGGGCTGCCGCGCTTTTGTTTCGCGTCACCGGACAGGCTCCTGAATGGGACGAGCAGGCACTGGCCCCGGCGCTTGAAGCCGGCTTCGATCTTCAAGTGGAGAAGCGGGCGTTGAAATCCAGCGAATTATTAATCATCCATGCGCGGAAGATTTGAGGTATCATCTCGATGGGCAGCCAGAGTATGGGCGCGCATGGGCTCAGGCGGATACTCCGATTGGTGTGCTGAGGATGTGGATTGGAATTAATATGGAAGTGCAAATAGCGGTTTCGAAGATTCACAAGTACGCAACCTCTGATAGTGGCGATACTGTCGAGGTAGTAGAGAGACCCAAGGGAGGTCTTTCTGTGGTCATGGCGGATGGCCAGACCTCGGGCCGGGGAGCAAAGTGGATTTCAACGTTGGTAGTCCGCAAAGTAATCAGCCTCCTTGCAGAGGGGGTTCGCGACGGAGCGGCTGCCCGGGCCGCTTCAGACTATTTATTTACTGAGCGCCGGGGCAAGGTTTTGGCTACTCTGAATATTCTTTCAGTGGATCTGCAGACCAAGTCATTGGTGATAACCCGGAATAATCCGGCACCCGTTCTCCTTGCCCGCAACGGCGATATAGAATGCCTGGACGAACCGAGCCTGCCCATCGGTATCTACCGCAATACCCGCCCCTTGATCAATGAGTTTGCTCTTAGCATAGGATTGACCGCGGTTGCATACACGGACGGGTTGCTACATGCCGGATCTCGCACTGGCGAATCGTTGGACATTCGGAGCGAGCTGCAGGATTTGCTGGCAAAGGACGACTGTTCTTTTCAGGATGTGGCTGATTCGCTGCTTGCTCGCGCAATAGAAATGGACCAGAGCCGCCCAGTCGATGACATTAGCGTGATCGTGCTGAGGGTTTCAAGTCGTAGAGGTGATGAAGTGCGCCGGCTGTACGCTCGTCTGCCCATAGGACCCTAAATGGCAAATCTGGAGATTGGTGTTGTCGGCCCATGCTCCGCTGGCAAGTCTACCCTGATATCAGAATTAAGGGATCGGGGCTACTCCACTCACCATATTGCGCAAGAGCACTCCTTGATTCCGGACATGTGGAAACGAATGAATCACCCGCATGT
>DASQQR010000130.1:0-3589 GCA_035643335.1 Anaerolineales bacterium | reverse complement strand
CCTCCGTTCTCTGTCCCGGTATCCAACAACAACGCTTATCATAGAGATTTGGACGAATTTGAGCGACTTTCTAAGAAACGTATTATAACTTCTCTGGCAGGATTTAGTGGGGCAATTCCGCAACTTTGGCGCCGATATTCGAGTAAGAGGGAGGGGCTGGGCGCTACGCGCTTTGAATCGTGTGGCAGGTCCGGCGGGTAAAATCTATGATAAACTAAAAAGTAACTTCCTAAAGAAAACGTTCGCGAACCCGCTGAGGGAACCTCCCGAAGGTTTATCAGTGGGTTATTCCGGCCAGAAATCTTTGTTTTAGCTCGAGAGCATTGGGAAACTCACCAGGTAAACCTCCCGAAGGCTTACCAGTAAGTTATGATGACCAGACACCTTTGCTTTAACCCGTATATACCCTGTGAAGGTATCATGAAACCTTCGGGAGGTTTGAGACCGGCGGTTTCCGAACGGTCTCCCTGAAATATGATGGACTGTGGTTTTATAAATTCGCCTCAGGCGAATTGCGAAACCACGTGCCTCTCGAAGGACACTCGCATGGCTACCAAACCAATTATCAATTCAGTGATTGTTTTGGTAATTCTCACATTGTCGCTGCCCATCGCGGTTCTGGCGGGTAATGGAGAGCCCGAAAAACTCAAAGAGGTGCGTTTTGCCAGCTTCAACGCATCCCTCAGTCGCTCCAGCGCCGGACAGCTGATCGCCGACCTCTCAGTCCCTGATAACCCGCAGGCGCGAGCTGTGGCTGAGATCATCCAGCGTTCACAGCCTGACGTGTTGCTGGTTAATGAGTTTGATTTTGATGAAGCCGGCACGGCCGCGCAGCTTTTCCTGGATAATTATCTTTCAATCTCCCAGAACGGCGCCAAGCCGATCCGCTACCCGTATTGGTATGTGGCTGCTTCGAACACCGGGGTCCCGTCTGGGTTCGATCTGGACAATGACGGCAAAGTGGGCGGGGCCAATGATGCCTTTGGTCTTGGTGATTTCCCAGGCCAGTACGGGATGGTCGTCTATTCCAGGGCCCCTATTGATTTAGACAGAGTGCGCACCTTTCAGTTTTTTTTGTGGAAGGATATGCCGAGTGCGTTGCTTCCGGATAACCCAGACACATCCCAGCCGGCGGACTGGTATTCCCCGGCGGAACTGAATGTCTTGCGGCTGTCCTCCAAGAGCCATTGGGATCTGCCGCTCTTGATCGGTGGCAAGACCGTCCACCTGCTGACCAGCCATCCCACGCCGCCGGTCTTCGATGGTCCAGAGGATCGCAACGGCCGGCGCAACCACGATGAGGTGCGCTTTTGGGCGGACTACCTGCTGCCATCCCATTCAAGCTATATCTATGATGATAAGGGAAACCCTGGGGGCCTAACTACCGGAGAGCCCTTTGTGATCCTTGGGGACCTTAACGCCGATCCGCTGGATGGAGACAGCATCCCGGGCACGGTCCAGCAACTATTAGATCACCCATTGGTCAACACGAGGCTGACGCCCAGCAGCCAGGGAGCAGTCGAGCAAGCCTTGCTTCAGGATGCCGCAAACTCACAACAGGAAGGCAACCCGGCCTACGACAGCGCCGATTTCCCTGAGCCGCCTGGTAATTTGCGAGTCGATTACGTCCTGCCGCGCAAAAACCTGCGGATGACCGGCGCGCACGTTTTCTGGCCGAGCACGGATAACCCGCTATTCCGGTTGGTGGGGACCCATCCTTTCCCCAGCTCCGACCACCGCCTGGTATGGGTGGACGTCTGGGTTCCCGGCAATTGAATGAGCCGCCCGGAAAACAGGTTGAAAGAGAGTTCCACGCTGAGGATACGGCAAGTCACCGACCGGGGAGATGTGCGCAAATTCGTCAAATTCCCCTGGAAGGTTTATCAAGAGGATCCCAATTGGGTGCCGCCCCTGCTGGCTGACCAAGTAGCCAAGCTAGATCCGAATAGAGGTTCGTTCTATAACCACGGCGAGGCGGTCCTTTTCTTAGCTCAAAGGGAGGGGGAACTTACCGGCACGATCGCGGCGTTAGTCGATCGTCGTTTTGTCGAGCATACTGGCCAGAAGGTAGGCGGTTTTGGGTTCTTCGAAGTGCTAGAAGATTACGCGGCTGCGAACCGGCTGTTGGAGGCTGCCTGCGAATGGTTACGTGAACAAGATATGGAGGCGGTGAGCGGTCCCAATAATTTTAGTGATCTCGAACGTCCCGGGGTACTCATTGAGGGCGATGATTGCCCGCCGGTGATGCTGCAAGCGCATACGCCGCTGTACTACAAGGATTTCCTGGAACGATTCGGGATGCAGAAGGATCATGATTTGTATGCGTGGCGAGCCCATCGTTCTCAGATTGGTGAGGGATTCAAGAACGTTCCGCCGCAGCTAGCCCGGGTGGCCGAGGCGGCGAAAAGAAATGCCAATGTCAATATTCGCAGAGTCCGCATCGAAAAGTGGGACGAAGAAATCCACATCGCCTACGAGCTGTTTGTCGGTACGCTGGATTATTTGCCGGAGCATATGCCGATCAAGGAAGATGAATTTCATGAGTTTGCGGACCCAATGAAAACGTTCCTGGACCCTGATTTAGCGCTTTTAGCGGAAGTGGACGGCAGAGCGATCGGTTTTATTGTTGCCCTCCCGGATATCAATCAGGTGTTGATCCACCTCAACGGCCGGCTTTTTCCGTTTGGCTGGCTCAAGGTGAAACCCCTTGTCCGCAAAATTGATACTGCCACTTTTAAATTAATGGGCCTGGTGGAAGAATACCGCCACCGGGGCATCGATGCCGTGCTTTATCTGGAAGCAGTTAAAGCGATTTATCAGAAAGGATACCAATGGATCGATGGCTCGGTAACTTCGGAAAACAATCCGATTGTGAACTTGATTGCGAAGCACCTGGGAGCGGAACAATATAAACATTATCGTGTGTACAAGATGAACCTTTAATGCCATGGTTGAGTTTCTGTTCTCGGAGAGTGGAAGATGCTGAATACCGGGATGACCATGGCAGAAGCCTTTCAACAGGTAACAGTATCCCGACTGAACCAGCAGGCTGTCGTCTGCGAGGGCACCAGGCTCAGTTACGGACAGACCCTGGAGCGAGTAAAAGCTCTGGCAAAAGGTTTGTATGTATTGGGAATCAGGAAGGGAGACAAAATCGTCTGTCTGCTGCCTCCCGGAGTCGAGTTCATCCGCCTGTTTTTCGCCACGGCCGAGCTGGGAGCAGTGATTGTGCCGCTCAACGTTCAAAGCCGGGCGCGCGGAATCGCCGGGGTGGTACACAATGCAGAACCGGCAGTACTGGTGACGGCCCGGCCGTTAAATGAGCCGTTGCTGGAAGATCTCAGGGCTGTACGTTACCTCATCTCGGTGGATGCAAGCGACGGGATTGATTTGACTCTCGACCAGCTGATCGCCCTGGGGAGGAATTCTCAGCCCTATCCCAGCGATGTCTCGCCCGATGATCTGATGGCATTGATGTATACTTCCGGCACCACGGGCTCACCCAAAGGGACGATGCACAGCCACAAAAGTTTGATCGCTCCGGTGGTGGCGACGACGAAATTGCGCGAGCTGTGGATGACGCGACCCA
>DASQQR010000129.1:0-4271 GCA_035643335.1 Anaerolineales bacterium | reverse complement strand
CATCACTGGCCAGGATGGTTCGTATCTGGCCGAACTGTTGCTCTCGAAAGATTACGAAGTGCATGGCCTCATCCGCAAGGCCAGCTCCTTCAACACCCAGCGCATCGACCACATCTACCGCGATCCGCACAACGGCGAGACGGCGCGCCTGTTGCTGCATTACGGTGATGTCGCCAACACCGGCAACCTGGTCGACCTGATCTACAACGTCCGTCCGGACGAGATCTACCATCTGGCAGCCCAATCCCACGTGCGCGTCAGCTTCGACCTGCCTGAGTACACCGGCGACGTGACCGGCTTGGGTACCATGCGCATCCTGGAGGCCATCCGCAAAAGCGGCATCAACGCCCGCTTCTACCAGGCCTCCTCCAGCGAGATGTTCGGTAGCGCTCCTCCTCCCCAAAACGAGATGACCGCCTTTGAGCCACAAAGCCCCTACGCGGCCGCCAAAGTCTACGCCTACTGGGTGACGCGCAACTACCGCCAGGGCTACGGCATGTTCGCCTCTAACGGTATCCTCTTCAACCACGAATCCCCGCGCCGGGGCGAGACCTTCGTGACCCGCAAGATCACCCGCGCTGTCGCCGCAATTATGGCTGGAAAACAGGGACATCTCTACCTGGGAAACCTGGATGCCCGGCGCGACTGGGGCTACGCCCCCGACTACGTGGCCGCCATGTGGAAGATGCTGCAGTGTGACCAGGCCGGGGATTTCGTTATCGGCACCGGCGAATCCCATTCCGTGCGTGAGTTTCTGGACGAGGCCTTTGGCTACGCAGGTCTGGACTGGGGCCAGTACGTGCGCATCGACGAACGCTACTTCCGGCCAACCGAGGTGGATTACCTGCAAGCCGACTACTCCCATGCCAAACAGGCCCTCGGCTGGGAGCCACGCGTCCTCTTTAAGGACCTGGTGCGCATCATGGTGGATGCCGACCTGGAGCTGGCCGGATTGGAGTCGCCCGGCGATGGACGCCGGATCCTGGAGGCCAACCACGGCAAGTGGCATCGCTGGGAGGACCAGATTGTGAGTATGTCTGAGCGATAGTCATCACGCGTTCTTCGATCGTCGCTTTAAGCCATAATTAGGAGAGACATTCATGGTTTTTGAGTACTATCCCGATACGGATATGCTTTACATCAAAAAAGTCATTCTATTTGGTTCTTTTGCAAAAGGGCGTCGGGATCTCTTCACCGATTTAGACCTGAGCGCGCTTTCTTCCGCCACGCGCTCCAGTCAGGTAAGGTGCTATATGAGAGAGAATTCAAAAGCTGAAGACAGCGCTGGTTAGACCAGGCAAATGCCGATCTGAAGCGGACCGGATATCTTTTTAAAGAGGGCGCCCCCACTCGCTATCCCAACGGATTGCCTGACGACATTCCAGCACGCGTATATAACCAGGAGGCTGCCGAAAGAGCCTTATCTTTGGCAGAAGACATGATATCACAGATCGAATCCTGGTTTGCCAAGCCGGATTGATTTCTATTTTCTCATTTAGATTACCCGTATACTTGTCTACTTTGTTTAACTCTGGTAGGTGTATGCCCGTGATTGAACAGCTGTGCGAGCTCGTATCTTCTGCCATCCAAAACCAGTCTTCCACTCTTCCAGTCTTCCAATTCTATAAAACCCTCCTGCGTGAAGCCCAGTGGGTGTATGTGCGTGATTGAATGGCCAGGGTGAAGGGTACGCTATTCGCATCTCTGGTTCTTTGGGCCGTGTTGATCCCTCGGGCCCATCAGTGGAAATTCTACGCAGCGGCACAAAATGACAGCGCCGCCTGCGAACGCATGGGGTGGTTCCCAACCAATTTTGGCCTGAAGGATCATAGTGTTTTTTTCTTTGACGGTTATTACTACATCGTATCCAACTTCCTGCATTCCGAGAATCGATTCGCATACGCCCGGTCCATGGATTTATGCTCCTGGGAGCAGCTCGATCCCCTATTGCCTCAACGAATTTCAGGAACCTGGGATGAAATGGCAATTTGGGCACCCTTCGTGTTGGTGGAAGACGGCACCTATTATCTGTACTACACAGGGGTAACGGATGACTTTACCCAGAGCATCATGCTGGCGACATCTGATAATCCCGCGAACCCTGATTCGTGGCAGTCGCTGCGGATGGTATTTCAGCCCGATCATCCCGGAATGAATTGGCTGGCTGGCAGCTGGGCCGATTGTCGTGACCCAAGCGTAATGAAAGCGGGCAATCTATATTACCTTTACTACACCGGAAGGGACGGCGACACAGGGATTATCGGTCTGGCCACGTCCGGCTCGCCTCAAGGTCCGTGGAGAGATTGGGGTGCGACGATGAGCTTCTCAAGCAGCAATGCGATGCCGGAAAGCGGTACGCTGGCCAGAAGCGGGGATTGGTTCTATCTTTTCTACAATAACACCAGCCTGGGAGAAGGCTACCGGATCGGGGCAAGTCCGGGGGGTCCGTGGACCACGGAGCATACATGGGGGCCGGGGTGGGCGCATGAATTGTGGCGCTCGCCGGAAGAGGAATGGTATACCTCCTATTTGACGGATTATACGATCAGCATATCCCCTCTTATCTGGGACGACTATTTTGATCCACCCCACCCATTTATTGGACCGGCCGTTTATCATATCGCCATACCCCTGGTTATCCGTTAGCGGAACTTGTCGATATAATCCGCAGTCCAAGTACGTGGATGCTCTGATTTGAGACCAGGAAACCAGGGGCGACTTGCAGACCCGGCCGCATCCGCAGGTCGCCCTGGCTTCCTCTCACCGGTTCACGCCTCTCTACCCCTCATTATGGGTAAGGCCCGAAAGACAGGCCGCCGGGACCAACGGAGTTATTGGTCACCATAGAGGGCATAAACCAGTCGGCTGGCGAGGCCGTCAGGTAGAAATCATCGAAATTCCCATACGGGCTGGTGATCGTGGTAATCTCGAACGGTGGGATCCAATTCGTGAAAGGCACCACCAGGATGAACGGCACCTCTGTGTCCAGGGGAATGATCGCCGGCGTGTTCTTCTGCTGAGTAGTGTCGGAGATGATTTCGGTGTCGGAGAGGTGGAACCTGGCTTCGAAGAGTGTGCCTTCAAACCAGATGTCATAATTCCCCAGGATGGGGGCGAGATCGAAGAAAGTTGTTGAATCGACGGTAAAGCTTCTGGGCGGCTCAACCGCCTCTTTTGGATTGGCAGACGGGTCGTCTAACACCACCTTGAAAACCACGCTCTCACCGATTTGCTTTTGCGGCCAGGTGTACTGGGAGGTGTTGTACAGGGTCACGTCCAGCTCGCCGCTGCCAGTGAAAGTTCCGGAAGGTGTCTCTTTGCCTGTGGCACCGTCCCACAAAGTAAGTTCATCCGGATCAGCCGGTATACTCCGCGAGACCTGGTAGGAATAACCGCCGTTCAGGGGCCGGCGGATATGGATCAGATGATCCATTCCCGAGTCGTAGATTAAGGCGGTGGTGGTCACGGTTACCGAGGTGAGGAATTGGGTGGCTTGCCCTGCGGTTGTGCAGCCCTGGGTGTATTCCTCGGCCAGCTCGAAGTTCATCCCGAAATCGTTATAATCGAAATCGCCGTTGATCCAGTCCTCGATGCCGACGTAGGCGTTTCCGACCTCGGGATAGCGCTCAACGGTCTGCAAATTGTAATTGAAATAGGTGGCCCAGTTCTTCCCCGGGAAGTCGCTGCCGGCGCCCCAGGCGGTTTCCGTGCGACCCTTTCCGTTCCCATTCTGCCCGCTGTTACTGACCACCGCGTGCGCAGCGATATACAGGGAGCAGCTGTTGAACCAGTCTGGGTTGATGGGGATGGTGAAAGTCTCTTCCTGGACGCAGGAGCTAAAGCTCTTGGAGAAGTCAAATTGGCCGGGGATCGGGTTACCGTTCTTTTGCGGTATGTCCTCCAGGCTGGCGGCTACATCTAAATGCAATTCCGTAATACACCAGCCACCCTCGGTCACATAGCGAACATAGAGATTGTCCCCATCATTCCAGACCAGGACGTCCCCGGCATCGGTATGCTGCCCGGCGATAAGATCCGTCCTGAAGGGCTCGTCCATCGTATGCGCGCTGGCGTTCTTTGGAGCGATCAAAATAAGTGTGGTGATGAAAGCAGCGACGAGGATGCTTAAATAAATTGTCTTTTTCATCTCAATCTCCTACTCAACAGGTAAAGGTGCGCACCAGGGATAGATCACCATCGGCTCGGCTTTGAACCGGGCGCGGGTCAACCAGGCCGGTGCGTGTCGTCTGAGCAGTTGCGGGATGGGAATT
>DASQQR010000128.1:0-10405 GCA_035643335.1 Anaerolineales bacterium | reverse complement strand
CATTGAATCCATCTGGCGCACTGCTCAGAGGGAAGTAGGCCTTTTGCCCATTGGCTGGCACTGTATCCGTGATAAGCGCTGTGGTTACTTCGGCGCCAGTAGATTGGCTAAAGAATCTTATGTTTATGGTAGCGTCCGTTGATTCTAAGTTCTGCACTTGAATACTGGACGTGTAGGTGAACGCACCCGCACTAGCACTGGATGGATGGCCAAACGCCAACAGAGCGAATGCGGCAATGAGTAATACCCGGAATACTTTCATTAGATCCTCCTCGTCAGACTTTGGTAGAGTTCATTTTGACTAGATTTTACAGGAATGTCTCTTCAAGATAAATACTTCATTAGGGTTAATTACCAGAATCCATGACCTCCGAATTTCTGATTCGGCAATTGCATGATAAGAAGCCGTAATACTTTTGGGTTATCACGTCATCTCTCTACATTAATCGTCAACCAAGCTGCAGCCCAGATGACCTCAAAGAATATCATCAACAGACGCGCCAGGATAGCAATGATTACCGCTATGGAGGAGGGCATAATATTCGACAAAACCAGGCTTAGACCAATTTCGGTTATCCCCATGTTTGTGGGTAGAAAAAAAACAGTGGTTGACAGGACTCCTACCAGGCTCCATCCACCAATAAAATAACCAATCTGCTGTATAGAAATATTAGTAACCACGTTACCGATCAAGAACAGAACGATGCCTCCCAGAATCCACGCCAGCGAATAGATAAAGAGCCAGCTCAGAATATTTTTATATTTTATGTCTGTTTCGGCGACTCTGAAAATTCGGAATACCCTCGCAATCACCTTCGGATGCAGGGCCGCGGCGCTAATGACGAGAGCCACTCCCAACAACCAGAGACTAACGTGGTAGTGGAAGATGATGGGAATCCCGAAAGTGAGGCTCACCAAGATGCCTGCCAGGACGATTGTGGCCAACTCAATTCCGCTTGCCAGGGACGTAAGCCTGTAATCTACTCCATCACTTTTATAGAAATGCGCGCGACTTACGACATACCAGATCGTGCCTGGAATTCTTTTTGTGACATTAGATAGGCAATAATACTTAATATGTTTAAGTCTGTTCACTTCACTGCCTAACGCTTTCATGATCACGCCCCACATGTTTGCAACCATGAACAAAATGAAACTGAAAAGAACAAAGGAAAGCGCTACGAAATAGAGGTTGAATTTCCACTCATATTCTGCCAACATCTCCCGTTGTCTGTACACCAGGAATCCGAGGATTGCCAGGCTGATGAGCACCATTGCAATCGAAGGGATCCATCGCATTGCGCGTTTCGAGAGAATCCGCTGCCGTGCTTCCAGCATCTTAGTTTCCATTTGTTTTCGCCGCAGTGACAACGATCTGGGACCCTCTTAATCCCAGGCCACGTAAATAAAAAAATGGCGCAGAACAAATGCGCAGGATCGGATGATAGAGAATCCTGAGCAGCCAATCAGACGATTTGGAATTGTACTCGTGTGCGTTGATCCAGAAGCGCAGGCTGAGCAAAAACGTCGTGTAATTTCCCGAGTGAGAATTGCGATCCATGAGATCAAAACCAGCTTTTCGCAATATTTCCCTCAAAGTATTGGGGGAAAATACATATAAGTGCCTGGGTGCATCGTAGCCCGCCCAGTAGCGCTTGAATAATTTGGCGTCCAGGCTGCCAATGTTCGGTACCCTTAATACCAGCAAGCCATCAGGTTTGAGAATTCGATGGATCTCTCTGAGACTCTCCAGAGGCTGATGCAGATGTTCCAGAACATCCCACATGGTAATGACATCGAAAAATTGTGCCGGATAGGCCGCTTCTCTCAATGTGCCAGTACGCACCTCGAGGCCGTATCGTTGGCGGGCGATTTCAGCCACGTGTGGATTGATTTCCACGCCATGTAATTCCCACTTACCTTGGGAGCGCATGCCATCTAAGAAAAAACCTGTCGCGCAGCCAATATCAAGGAGCCGGCCCGAATGCTTATATTTCACGATGAACCGGCTCCGTTTAACTGTCCCATAATTTATCGCTTGGTTTAGCAGCCAGGAAATGCGATTGCTGTGTATCTCTGAATAAGACTCGTATTCGACTGGATAGTGCTGTTGCATGTCCTCAATTCTTGGACGTGGGTTTTGATAGATCATTCCACAGGATGGACACCGGACGAAGGTTGCCTTGATCTCTTTACGGTTGAGGAGCAGGTCCGGGATCGTAAATAGAGGGATGCTCTGCGTCTCATCGCACAGATTACAGCTCGTGTATTCCATAATTTGCTCTGACGGTTTGGTGTGGATTGAGCCAGCCGTCCACCCAGCCGCGCACTAGGGGCGCCACCATTTTCGGTTGAAAATGTATAATATCTGAGCTTGCTTTCCAAATTAATTGATACAGCGAAAGGGCCAGCATAAGTGGGACTTGTATTCCGTGAGAATTCAACCGGTAAAAACGGTTTTGATTGCGGATCCGTAGATACCGGAATGTCGACTTCTCCCGATTGGCACTTATCGATACCTTGTGCCACATTTTTGCACGTGGGGCGGCAGCAAGCCTGAATCCTGCACTGCGCGCCCGCCAGCAAAAATCGACATCCTCTCCGTACATGAATAGCTCTGTATCTAAGAATCCAACCTTCTCAAAAACTTTTCGATTTACCAGCATTGCGCATCCCGTAAGAAAGTCCACAGGAAATATCTGTGAATAGGATGCCTGTTCAGCCTTCCCTCGGTACAAACTATGCGTCATCAGGGTACCAGGGATTAGTCGATCGCCCAAAAACCATATCCTTTCTGGTTGATCATAATGCAGGATTAACGGCCCGATGATATCGAATTTCCCGTAATTCTCGACGACATTTTCGAGCTCTCTCAGGAAACTGGTTGAGACTAGCGTATCATTGTTGATTAGTAAGACCCATTCAGCACCTTTCTCCAGCGCCTGCTGGATTCCCAGATTACTCCCGCGAGCATAGCCTAAGTTTTGACGATTTTGGATGATCTGGATATCGGTCGAGAAACGTTGCCTCAAAGAATCAACGGAGCCGTCAGTTGACCCATTGTCAACGACGATCATCTGATTAGCTAATGCGCCCGAATCCAATAAGGATTGAATACACGCCAGCGTGTCCTCTTTGAGATTCCAGTTTACGATGACACAATAAAGGGGATCAAAACTCAAGGGATCTTTTCCTCGGCATGATTATAATTGTCGCATGCGCATTCTATGCCTCATTGGACGCGAAGTCAGCTATCCGCGTAACGATGTGCTTTTGCGCGCTCTTCGGCGATTCGGCGAAGTCGATGTCATCTCGGGAGGAGGTTCAGGGTCCCTGGTTGGTCGTTCACTTCGCGTTTCTCTCCAAGCGCTGCCTCGACTCGCCGCCCGGCAATTTGATCTCCTCTTTGTTGGGTTTTACGGACATCTCCTGATGTTGCCATCCGGTATTCTCTCGCAGTCGCCGGTGCTATTTGATGCCTTCGTATCCAATTACGATACGCTTTGCTTTGATAGAGATCTTTTTCGTCCACGATCTCTTCCTGGCAGACTCGCTTTCTGGCTGGACAAGACATCGGCACGCCTTGCAGATCTTATTCTACTCGATACGCCACAACACTCGAATTATTTTGCTGAGTTATTTGACATTCCTATCCAGAAACTTGATTTCGTACCGGTCGGATGCAACGAGGATGTGTTTTACCCCAGGAAAAATGGTATCCAGGAGGGGACAAAAGTGCTGTATTATAGCACCTACATGCCTTTGCATGGTGTCGACGTAGTCGTCAGAGCTGCTGGCTTGTTGAGGTCAGAGGGACATCTCAGATTCAAAATCATTGGCAATGGTCAGGAATATAACTCTGTACGACATTTGTCAGATAGCCTCGGAATCCAGAATATCACTTTTGCGCCATCTGTATCACTGGATCAGCTTCCCCTGGAAATCGCGGGGGCGGACATCTGTCTGGGCGGTCACTTCGGAGCAAGTGACAAAGCCGGGAGAGTGATCCCTGGAAAGGTATACCAGATTCTGGCTATGGGACGTCCGCTGATTGCGGCAGACACACCCGCCAATCGAGACTTATTACACCAGGGCGATAGTGCGATTCTCTGTAAACCAAATGATGCCAGCGCGCTGGCCTCCGCGATATTGACCTTGCATAGAGATGCTGCCTTGCGGCAACGATTATCCGATAGAGGATTAGCTCAGTTTAGAGAGAAGGCAAGTGAATCGCTTATTACCCAACGGCTGAAAAGCATTGTTTCTCAGCTCCTCGAGAGATCATGAGGATTGCCTTCATTACGCTCGGCTATAGACCCATGAGGACCTCCGGCCTGGATATCAGCGGGGAGCGGTTGGTTCAAGGGCTCCTGGATGCAGGTCACCAGGTAACCGTTCTGGCTGGGAAAACAGCTCCTATCGCCGAAACTCATCTTCATCCTGAATTAAAGATTCATCGAATAGCGCTGGGAAGAACAGATTGGATCGGATTCGCATATAGAGCGGCCCAGCTCCTGAAACGTCTGGCACCTTTTGACATTGTGCACTTCTGGGACGTTCATTTCAGTTGGGCATACCGGGGGAACTTTGTGGCCTCGCTGCAACATTCCTTCCGTCAACGCCGGATCAGCTTGGGGCGATTCTCCTCGGACCCTTCTTGGATATATCGATACACTTACTACACCTTAGCGCAATACATCGCCGAAATCCCTTCGGTTCGAAGATCTCATGGCCTGTTAGCCGGCAGCTCAACCACACATGAAGAGTTCATAAAATACTATCAGGTGGACCCGCAGCGAATAGCCATAGCCAAACACGGAGTTGATACCGATTATTTTAGACCGGTATCTAACGTCCAGGAGGTTCGCGATCAATTGGGCATTCACAGCACTGATGCGGTTATTCTATTTGTGGGCTTCATTACGCCCCGTAAGGGACTGGAGTATCTTATCCGTGCGCTGCCTATGATAACACCCAGGCCAAAATTGGTGATCGTCGGTCGGTGGCGGAATAGGTCTTATCGGCGGCAGGTGATGCAATTGATCGATCCAATTAAAGATGCGGTGATTGAAGCGGGCTTTGTGTGCGATGAGCTAATGCCGGCGTATTATACTTTGGCGGACGTATTCGTCTCCCCTACGCTTTTGGAGGGCTTCGGGCTGCCCCTGGCAGAAGCTCTGGCATGTCAGACCCCGGTAGTGACGGCGGAGGCTGGATCAACTTCTGAAGTCTTAGGACCCGGCGGAATCAGCGTGCCGCAGCGAGATTCCAGATCTCTTGCAAGGGAAATCTCTCAACTATTGCAGAATGGATCTTTGAGGAGGGAATTGGGCGAGAAAGGCCGGAAACATATTCAAGAAAACTTTGGCCTAGAAGCAATGATCAACGATACCTTGAGAGCATATCAACAATTTTTGTAGTACCTGATTCTGATTTCTTATTTCAAAAATCCAAACTCGATCCTGATTGTAAATCTCCCTGAAGTGGTTGCTGCTCATTAGCGTTTTAGGATCCAGTGTTGGTCCCGAGTAGTTCACAAGGCCTTGTTGTTGTCCAATATAGATGTAGGTAACGCCCCGCTTGGACAGCTTCATCAAAACGTCCGGATCTTCAACCCCTTGGTCGAGAATTTCTGCCGGAAGTGAGTTGATCCACTCCTGGTAATTGGGCCGGGCTCCCCTTTCTGAACTGTACGTTAAAGGAGGCAAGGTGGTTTGTCGCAAACTCAGCAAGGGAAGCCACCAGCCACCATCTGACCCGACGACGGAACTGTCTCCATATGCAAAAAACGAGTTGACCAAAAAGCGTGCGTCATTTGAAGTATTTTCTCTGATCCATTCCGCAGCACGTAGATCCGGTCGAGTCACCAGGGCGTGGTCAGCCAGATTGAGATCCTTGATTCTTAAGGACGCTCCCCACAGGCCCAGTCCGACTGCCATAATCGAAATCCCTGCCAAGCCCCAGCTAAATTCCTTCGTTTCTTTGATGTCCACGGCCCCGAGTAGCCAACTAATCGCTGCTCCTAAAAGAATACTGACCGGCAAATATGCGGCCATAAATACCGCCGAATTGGTGATCGAACCTGCACCGGGCAAGTTGAACCATTGAGGATTAGCTGAAAGCAAGACCAAAAACCACCAAAGTGCAACGATGGCAAAATCCTTTTCCTGTCGCCAAAATCCGAATCCTATGGCCAGTGGTAGCAACAACCACATCATCGGCGGCAAGAAAGTGAACAGATCCCCTATGGCATTGTATTGCTGTGCAAATGCTGATAACTGACCCGCGGGCGTGGTCACTTGACCAAGGAATATCTGGAAGAGCTTGCCCCTAAATACGTGGATAAACCAGGGTAAAAAAAGCATCCCTGCGCCAATTCCGGCCCATGCCAATCCGCTGAATGTGCTTACAAAATTGCCTCTCTTAGATCTTAAATTCAATAGCATCAGCGGAACGATAAAAAGAATGCCGAATACCAATACCCGGTAGTGTGTCAGGGCCAGTCCGGCCATGGAGATTGAACCAAGCGCGATTAATGCCCAGCGGTCTTGCCTCTCTTCGGAAATTTCCCACAGGATTACGGCGGCCACTGGTAATATCGCTTGCCCTGCGAGTTGGGTATACCGGCCCCAGTTAACATAATACATGGGCATAGGAGAAAGGATACCCGCCAAAAGGACCGCAAGAACGCCCGCCCACGGATTCTTGGCCACCTTTACCGCTAACGGATATAGGACAAGGATCGCTAATCCATTAAGGATCTGCCCCGTCCACAGTGTGGCGGACGGCATTGAAAAGTTGGATACCCAGTGAAAGACGGCAACGAAGGTATGAAATCCAAAATGGTACGTGAAGGTCTGCAAATCTGCATAGGGTTCCCAGGAATTAAACAAGCCGTTATGATCCACCAACAATTGGGCGATCATCGTGTGCTGGTATGAATCGCCCCAGAGCGGTATGCTGAGATTGCGAATGACCCAAAATCGCGTTGCGAAGATCAGGGCCAAAATGAAGAGATATAACCCATTGGCTGGATTAACTGCGTGGAGCCCGAGCGATTTGATGGTGATTTTTCCCGCGCTTCTAGAACTTGGCCGCCAGCGGCGGTTACGCCAGGCGATCAAACCCAATCCAAGTATAGGAGGGAACCAGGCATATACTGGGCCCAAATTGAGCCCAATCAGATGCGTCCATAAGAAAAGAATTGGATAAATCGCCAGGCTCATTCCCGCGGATAGCCCCAATTTTTCTCCCCAGGATCGTTTGTCCCAATCTGATTCGAGATAACCGAGAGCAGCCCAACCCGGCAAGATATAGAGAAAGCCGGCTATCGCGAGGATCCCCAGCCAGGAAAATATCATAAGGAGCAAACCGATGGAAGCCTGATAAGGATCGTAAACCAGGCGGAATGCCAGCTGGTTATCCTGTGGGACGTCATTCTGGTATAGGGCACCATCCAAATACGCTTCACCGGATCCGGCTCCGATTTCGACCGGGCCTTTGCCGCTAAGACTCATCCGCA
This sequence comes from Anaerolineales bacterium, assembly GCA_035643335.1. Lineage (GTDB taxonomy): Bacteria > Chloroflexota > Anaerolineae > Anaerolineales > UBA4823 > DASQQR01. The sequence goes on along the minus strand of DASQQR010000128.1, from coordinate 2,883 downwards.
CATAATAGTCATGGTTTGTCGAATCGATCTGCGCGGGAAACTCAAGCCGGTAAAAATCAGGATGTGTGATTTTTGCGGCTGGTAATTTGGCTTCCGCCAATACGGTATCGTCTTGGGTTCCATTGAGCAAGCTGAGAGTGAGCTCGCCCTCAGTTGACTCCTCTGGGTCGATAAATATTTCAATCCCTGATAATCCTCGAAATCGGGCAAAAAATGTTTGTCCGATTGAATTTCCGTTGGATAAAGAGATTAGCGTTTCGTGAGCCAGCTGTTCAGGCCTGGCAACCGCTGAACAGCTGGCCATCCCTAATGAAATGAATATTAAGATGAGAGCGTAATATGGGGACTTCTTCATTAAGTCGAGCGACGTTCGCCAGCGCCGGAGACCCATGAATCCACCGGTTGCGGGTCATTTTCTTCCAGCTCTAACTTGCGAAGTCGAAAGAGCACTTCCTCGAGTATCTTCCGGTTGAAGCCGATTAAGTCCGCTACCAGGCCGATCAACAGCACCTGAAACCCGACGATGAGCAGAATAGCGGTCAGAATCACGGATTGGACATGTCCAGCGCCCCCCTCGGTAAAGTAGAAATAGATAAATCGGATTCCCCCGAATACGCCTGCCAGGATCATCAAACCCCCGATGGCACTGAAAACCCGTAAAGGTCTGTACATGGTGTAAGCTCTCACGATCGTCGTAATCGAATTGGCCAGATAGTGGGGGATATTCTGCATCAAGCGCGAAGGACGGGTCTGTGGATTCGTCCTGACCGGTACGTACTTGACCGCCATCTTTCGCGATCCGGCCTGGATTAATGTCTCCAGGGTATAGGAGTATTCGCTTAAAACCAGGGTGCGCAAGGCCGCCTCTCGGCTGATGGCACGAAAACCGCTGGTCGCATCTGGTGTGGCCACCCCTGAAGCCTGCCCGATAATCCAGCTCCCAAAGCGTTGCAGGCCTCGCTTGAGCGGGGAGAAGTTGGCCAGAGTTGCCACGCCGCGATCGCCCACGACGATATCGGCGCGACCCTCAAGGATGGGCTGGATTAATGCCTCAATGTCCTGCGCGTTGTATTGGTTATCCGCGTCCGTGTTGACGATGATGTCGGCTCTGTTTTTTACCGAGGCCTCCAGACCGGTGACGAATCCGGCCGCCAGCCCGACATGTTGTGGGATGCGAATAACGTGATGAACGCCGGATTCCTTTGCGATCTGAAACGTGTTATCCGTGCTGCCGTCGTCTACCACCAGATACTCGATTGTATCCACATCGGGGATGCACCGGGGCAATGCCTGTATCGTTTGTGGCAGGGTTTCAGCCTCGTTGTAGCAAGGAATTTGGATGACTAATTTCAATGGAGTTTGGATCTCTCCTCTTACGAATCCTTCTTCTTGATCGAGCGAAGTATACCATTTTTGTAATTGCTCAGGCCACAAGGAATGGAACCTGATTTTTTAACACATAAAAAAGCGAAACTCCACTACTCACCTATTTTTCAGATTCTAAGGTTCGTCAAAGGATGACTCCGCCGGTTCCGTTACCTCGTAATCGCGTTCCCAACCTTCATGCTGCAACAGGAGAGATTCCGAAGCGATTGTTGTGTTGTCCGCCTCGAGGTCTCCCAAGGCCACATATTCCGAGGGCCAACAACGATAGACTTTGAACGCCATTACGAGTTGTCCCGCTTCGTTGTAAAGCTCAATGAGGATATCCTTGCGAAAATCCCTGAGGGATACTTCTGCGCCCAGGCCGGAGCCGAAATTCCAGACTTTGTTCGCCCATTGCTCGAATTCGGTGTCATGGGTGCGACCTCTTTCAAGGCTAATCGGTTCGTAGGTCGTCTGCCCGGGCGATTTTCGGATCAAGCTTGGGTCTCCGCCTTCCCGGTGCGAGACTACCTCGGTTGTGCGTCGCAGACCGCTCACTCGGGATACCCCGGGTATATACTTTCCATCCCATTTGACGCGGAACTTGAATTGCTTATATGGATCAAAACGGTGGGGGTTTACAGTGAATTGCGGCATGAGAGAATCTCCTTTTTGTGACTTCTGGATATGCGATGGACTTGGCGCCGAAAAGCCCGGAGAATCAGAAAAGATTCTGCGTTTTCCGCGTTTTTCCGCGCTCGTTAGCGTCCCGTCCGTTGACTTGAGTAGTGACATCATTTAGTAATCAGCGGAAGGTAAAGTGAGGAGATCAGTGCCGAGCGATCCAGCCTGATCTCCCATGATCCTGCGCCGGTCCAATTTCCGGCCCAATCGAATACATTGGCGTAGAAAGCGATATCCTGTTGTTCTGGCAAAGCCGATGGATCGAAGGGATAGCTCCACCCATTTGAACCATCCCAATCGGATCCGAGCACATTCCAACTCTCCAAGTTCCAATTTCCACTGTGCCACATGAATTCAACGTGGCTGATGCCGCTGGAAGTATCGCTTGTACCGGCGGTAATTGTGAATGGCTTATCCGGCAGATAAGATCCACTTGATGGATAATCAATTTTCGCCGTTGGAGGGGTGTTGTCCTTGAACAGTTTAAGGGTATAAGTATATTCGCTTCCTCCCGCGGATGGATGCGCCCAGGCGCGAACTTTTAGATAGTAAGTGCCTGAGCGGTCGATGAGATATCCGAGATGGGGATCCCTCCGTAGCCCGTGAACCTCGTCGTCGTGTTCCGCCAGGACAGAAGCCCCGTCAGCGTCCAATAAGAATAAGTAGGGATCAAGATCGGGCGGCGGCTCAGTCGCTGGGGTATCGATGTCCACCACGATCCGATCCCCGGCGCTGGCGTTGAATTTGTAATAATCCACGTCTCCTGCCGGACAAAGGACCTGGCTCTTTGTCTCGCCGTAGCTGATTGGCGAGGCCTGCCCCGAATTGTTATCC
>DASQQR010000127.1:0-11319 GCA_035643335.1 Anaerolineales bacterium | reverse complement strand
GTAGCGGGTTAGATGGATGGATATGCGCGTATTAAACGACCAACAAGAGAAACTGCTCAAACAAGAGCGCAATCTGCTCAACGACCTGCGGGTGGCCCTGGTGCAGTTCGATGCGGCCTCCGAGGACCAGAAGACGCTGGGCGATTCGATCAAGCAGCTCGACGAGTTGTTCTTGCTCGTCGTGGTTGGGGAGTTCAATTCCGGGAAGAGCGCCTTCGTCAACGCCTTGCTGGGAGAGAAATTCCTGGAAGAGGGGGTCACGCCGACCACCACGCAGATCAATGTTCTGCGCTATGGCGAAACGCGCGAGCGCGTGGTGGTGAACGAACACCAGCACGTGCTGAAACTCCCTGCGCAGCTGCTGGCCGAAATCAGCATCGTGGATACCCCCGGCACGAACGCCATCATCCGCTCGCACGAGGCGATCACCTCCCAGTTCGTGCCGCGATCCGACCTGGTGCTGTTCCTGACCTCTGTCGACCGGCCTTTCACAGAGAGCGAACGCATCTTCATGGAACGCATTCGCGACTGGGGCAAAAAAGTCGTCATCATCATCAATAAGATCGATATCCTGCAGAACGAGGGGGAACTGGAGCAGGTGGCGGAGTTCGTGAGGGAAAACGCGCGCTCGCTTTTAGGGGTCACGCCCGAGGTTTTCCCGGTGAGCGCCCGGATTGCGCTGCGCGCCAAATCCGGCGAACCGTCGGCATGGCAGGAGAGCTGTTTCGAGCCCCTGGAGAAGTATATCCGGGACACCCTGGACGAACGCAGCCGCCTGCGCCTGAAGTTCCTCAACCCGCTGGGGGTGGCTGCGCACCTGATCGAGAAGTACCTGGGGGTGATCGAGTCGCGCCTGGATCTGCTCAAGGCGGACATGGACATGCTGGACGATGTGGAGGCGCAATTGTCGCTCTATAAGGAAGACATGGGGCGCGACTTCAAATACCGCATGGCGGACATCGAAAACATCCTCTTCGAGCTGGAGCAGCGTGGCCAGGAGTATTTCGACGAGACCTTCCGCCTGGCGCGCGTCCTGGACCTGTTGAGCAAGGAGCGCATCCGGGCGGAGTTCGAGCAGAAGGTGGTCGCCGACGTGCCCCAACGCATCGAGAAGAAAGTGGACGAGTTGATCGATTGGCTGGTGGAGGCCGACCTGCGCCAGTGGCAGGCGGTCTCGGAGCACCTGACCGAACGCCGCCGCCAGTACCAGGACCGCATCGTCGGCGATACCGGGCCGGGGAGTTTCAGTTACGATCGCGAACGCCTGATGGAGGGGGTGGGGCGGGAGGCCCGCCGGGTGGTGGAAACCTACGATAAGGCCCATGAGGCCAGGAAGATCGCCGAGGGGGCGCAGAACGCGGTGGCGGCTTCGGCAGCCCTTGAGGTCGGCGCGGTTGGGCTGGGGACCCTGATCACGGTGATCGCCACCACCGTGGCGGCGGACGTGACCGGCATCCTGATGGCCAGTTTGATCGCCGCCCTGGGCTTTTTCATCATCCCGGCCCGCCGCCGCAAGGCCAAAGCCGAGATGAAGCAGAAGGTGGCCGGTTTGCGCCGGCAGCTTTCCCAGTCGCTGCGGGGGCAGTTCGAAAAAGAGATCGAGCGCAGTTTGCAGAATATCCACAACGCCATCGCTCCTTACACCCGGTTCGTGCGCTCTGAGCGCGATTCCCTGCTCGAGACGCAATCGCAGCTGGAGAGGATAAAGGTCGAGATGGATCGCATCCGGGCGCAGGTGGAGGAAATCTAGGCCCCTGGGGTCTGGTGAGGTTTTATGCGAATCGTTGAAAGCGAAATGCCGCGAGGGGCTTCTCGAGCGGTGCAAGTTTCTCTCGCGGCTTTGTTCGCCGGGGCGATTGCGATCGCGTTTGCCCCCATCTTCGTGCGGTTGAGCCAGGTGGGGCCAACCGCGACCGCCTTCTGGCGCGTGACGCTGGCGCTGCCGGCCTTGTGGTCCTGGGCCTGGATGGAAGAGCGCGGGGCGTCCGGCGCCCGGCAAGCGCTTTCGAGGCGTGATTATGGCCGCCTGATCCTGGCCGGCCTGTTTTTCGCCGGGGACCTGGGCGTGTGGCACTGGTCGATTAAGTTCACCTCAGTGGCCAACGCCACCTTGCTGGCCAATTTCGCACCCGTATTCGTCACCCTGGGCAGCTGGCTGATCTTCAAGCAGCGGGTGGCCCCGACTTTTTTGGTAGGTATGGTGGGAGCTTTGGCGGGGACCGTCCTGATCGTGGGTGTCAGCGTCAATTTGAGCATGCAGCACCTCTTGGGCGATGGCCTTGGGCTGGTGACGGCGGTGTTCTACGGCGGCTACATCCTATCGGTCAAAAACCTGCGCAGCGAGTTCTCCACCGCGACCGTGATGGCCTGGGCCAGTTTGGTCACCGCCATTGTGCTGCTGCCCGTGACGCTGCTGTTCGGCGAGGGCCTGCTGCCCGTTGACATGACGGGATGGGAGATCCTGCTCGGTTTGGCCCTGCTCTCCCAGGTCGGCGGCCAGGGGCTGATCGCGTTTGCCCTGGCGCACCTACCGGCCTCGTTTTCATCGGTCACCCTGCTGGTGCAGCCGGTGATGGCGACCGTGTTTGCCTGGCTGATCCTTTCCGAAACGATCACCCCTTTGCAAGGGGTTGGAGGGGTTTTGGTGTTGGCGGGCATCTTCGTCGCCCGCCGCGCCTCCGCTTAGGGAACACTAAAGCCAGCCCCGCAGCTCCATAGCCTGAACCACGCGGTTGATGGCGACCATGTAGGCGGCGTCGCGCATGAAGACCTGCTCGCCCTCGGCCATCTCTAAAACACCGTTGAAGGCCTGGGTGATCTTGGTGTCGAGCCGGTCAAGCACTTCCCCCTGGGTCCAGTAATAGTTCATGTCGTTTTGGACGCTTTCGAAGTAGGATACCGTCACGCCGCCGGCGTTGCACAGGAAGTCGGGGATTACAAAGATGTCGTTGCGTTTGAGGACTTCGTCGGCCTCCGGAGTGGTCGGGCCGTTGGCGCCTTCCGCTACCAGGCGGACCCGGTCGCTCATGCGCTCCACGGTTTCGGCGTTGATCTGGCCTTCCAGCGCGCCCGGAATGAGCACGTCGGCGTCCTTGGTGATCCATTCGCCGCCGTCCTCGATGCTGTAGCCGGCTTCGGCGGCCTTGTCTTTGTCGATCGTGCCGTATACGTCGGTGATCGATTGCAGGTAGCGCGGGTCAACGCCATCCGGATGGCTGACGGTATAAGCGGCGCGGTCATCGCGGTCCCAATAGGATACGCAGGCCACCTGGCCGCCCAGCAGCTCGACGAAGCCGATGGCGGCGTACTGAGATACGTTCCCAAAACCCTGGAAAGCGGCCAATGATTTGGCCGGGTCGAGCTTCAAATGCTTCATGGCTTCCCGCACGTTGTAAATCACCCCATAGCCGGTCGCCTCGGTGCGCCCCAGCGAGCCTCCGCTGCCCACGGGTTTGCCGGTGATCACGCCGGGCGTGTACTCGCCGACCAGCTTGGAGTATTCGTCCATCATCCAGCCCATCATGCGCGGGTTTGTGCCCACGTCCGGGGCGGGGACATCCTGGCGCGGCCCGATATTACGCCAGATCTGGTCAACCCAACCGCGCACCAGTTTCTGCTGTTCGTGAACCGATAGTGAAGCCGAATCGACAGCCACGCCGCCCTTACCGCCACCCAGCGGGATATCGGCCACGGCTGTTTTCCAGGTCATCCACATGGACAGCGCCCGGACCGTGTCGAGAGTCTCCGAGGGGTGGAAGCGGATGCCGCCTTTGGCCGGCCCGCGGGCGTCGTTGTGCTGGACGCGGTAGCCGAAGAACACCCGAATGGTGCCATCGTCCATGTGGACGGGGATTTGAAACTTGAATTCTCGCGTCGGCCAGCGTAGCATTTCCGCCACCTGGGGGTCGAGGCTGAGCAGCCTGGCGACGTGGTCGAACTGGCTTTGTGCCATCTCGAACGCATTAATTGTCTCTGCCATTTAGTCTATCTCCTAAACAGGTTTTGTGCTTTGCAAATGTCGAGAGAGCATTTGGATACTCACCGACAGAACCTCCCGAAGGTTTATGCGTACCTTCTGCCGGCCAGAAATCTTTGCTAGAACTCGCATCTGGTCGAAGAAGGTATCTCGTAACCTTCGGGAGGTTTTCTTTAAATATAGGCGGGCACCTCGGTATGGTGCCCGCAGATCGCTCGTTAGAGCAGGGAATATGTAATCAAAAACGCTCACTGAGAGACTTCCTGACCCATTTTCGCTGATTAAAGGCTATTATGACTATAAAGGCAACGGCGGGCCAAGCAATTCCATCTCGTGGGCACGCCATAATTCTGGGTCTTGCGGCGGCATCGCATTGGCTTTCGTTACTTCGCGAAAGAAAGATTCCATTTTACCCGCGGGCAAAAAGGCGATGAGTATGTTGCCGCCTGTACCTCCTGTATAAGCCCACACATGAGGCACTCTGCGTGGCGCTAGCAGGGAATCGCCAGGGTTTAATCTAAACTTCTCTTGTCCAACCTCAAATATAAATTCACCTTCAACAATATAGAACCACTCATCCTGGTTGTAATGCAGATGGCGCGCCGGGCCGCCTTTCTCTCGGAAAGTGTTCTCGATGATGAGCAAGCCGGCACTATCCTGTGCAGTCACCTTGAACTTGATCGAGCTAATACCGAGTTCTCGATGTTCCCCGTATCTGTCTCTACCTGCTGCGACCAGGAGCGCAGGTGGAAAACTGGCTTGAGTTTGAATGGTTTCATCCATTTCTCTTAAACTTAATCCATGTCGGGTGCCCCGTCAAGTGATAAAAGGCATATTCAGGACGTTACTTGGATTAGCGGCCAGACTGAGATTGAGATCCACCCGACGGGGGGCTCGCATCGGGTGGGCACCGGTTAGCCAGACCGTTTTAAATCCTCCAATTGCCTGTCCAGTTCCTGCTGCACGACCTGGGGGTTGGCCTTGCCCTTGGCGGCGCGCATCACCTGGCCAAACAGCCACTTAGCAATCGGCTCCTTGCCATCCAGATAATCGGACACCTGCTCGGCGTTCTGGCTCAAGACCTGGGCCACGATCTGGCCGATCACGTCTTCATCCGAAATCTGCCGTAAGCCGCGTTCCAGGACGATCTCGGCAGCGGATTTACCGCTGGAAAACATCTCGCCCAGGACGCCCTTGGCGGTGTTTTGGTTGATTTCACCTCCGGCGATCATGACCAGCAACCCGGCCAGAGAGGGAGGCGTGACGCGCGCCCCCTCAATATCGGTTCCCGCCTGGTTGAGCAGTCCAAACAGTTCGCCGGTGATCCAGTTGGAGGCCATCTTGGGCGACACGCTGGCGCCGGAAGGGCTTTCTCCAGCGATTTGCCCTGCCGCAGCCACGGTAGCCTCGAAGTAATCCGCCACGGCTTTCTCACCCACCAGAACCTCGGCATCGTATTCGCTCAAGCCGTATTGCTGGCGGAAGCGACGGAACTTCTCCACTGGCAGCTCGGGCAGATCCGCGCGTACACGCTCGATCCACGCGTCGTCGACCACCAACGGTGGCAGGTCGGGTTCGGGGAAGTAGCGGTAATCGTCTTCCTCTTCCTTGACCCGCTGGGTGACGGTGACTTCCTTATTCTCGTCCCAGCCGACGGTCTCCTGGATGATGCGCTCTCCGGCTCTGATCCGCTCGCTCTGGCGGTGGATCTCATAGTCCACGGCGCGCTCCAGGGCACGGAAGCTGTTCAGGTTCTTGATCTCGACCCGCGTTCCGAACTTCTTCTCCCCAATAGGTCTCACCGAGACATTGGGCTCGATGCGAATCACGCCCTTTTGCATATCGCCGGAGTTGACTTCCAGATAGCGCAAAATCGAGCGCAAACCGGTTGCATAAGCGCGCACCTCTTCCGCCGAGCGCAGGTCGGGTTCGGAAACGATTTCCAACAGCGGCACGCCGGCGCGGTTCAGATCCACCAGAGAATAGCTCTCGCCATCCCGGTTCACGTGGGTGAGCTTGCCGGTGTCCTCCTCCAGGTGCACGCGGCGGATGCGGATGACTTTTTCACCTGAACTGGTCAGGATGGTCAGGCGCCCATTGCGCGCCAGCGGCTGCTCGTATTGCGAGATCTGGTATCCCTTGGGGAGGTCCGGGTAAAAATAATTCTTACGGGCGAAGATGCTGGTGTGGGCGATTTCGCACTTGAGCGCCAATGCCACGCGCAGGGCATATTCCACAGCGCGCTTATTCACCACCGGCAGGGTGCCGGGCATCCCCGAGCACACCGGGCAAACGGCGATATTGGCTTCTGCCACGGTAGAATCGACCACCGGGCAAGAGCAGAACATCTTCGATTTTGTCTCCAGTTCAGCGTGAACTTCCAGTCCAATGACCGGTTCGAATCCAAGCGTCATCATTCATCCATACCGGCGCATGAATCGTTCCATGCGCCTCAAAGCCTCTTCGATTTTTTCGTAGGCCGTGGCGTACGAACAGCGAACGTAGCCCTCGCCTCCGGCCCCGAAGGCAGGGCCGGGCACCACGGCGACCCGTTCTTCAGACAGCAATTTTTGGGCAAAGGTCTCAGCGTCCATTCCGGAAGCAGCGATGCTGGGGAAGGCATAGAAGGCGCCATGCGGTTCAACCGTCTGCAGACCCAGCTGGTTGAGCCCAGGGACGATCAATTTTCGCCGCCGGTCGTACTCGGCGCGCATTTCTTCCACGTGCTCGTGGCCTTTTTTCAGCGCGGTCACGGCGGCAGCCTGCGCGGTCGTCGGCGCCGACATGATGGTGTATTGGTGCACGCGCAATAGCCCCTGCAAGATGTCCGCCGGCGCGGCGGCGAATCCGATGCGCCACCCCGTCATGGCGTAATTTTTGGAGAAGCCTCCCAGCAAGATGGTGCGCTCCCACATCCCAGGCAGGCTGGGGAAGCACACGTGCGTGACGCCGTAGATCAGCTGGTCGTACAGTTCGTCCGAGATGACGATCAGGTCGTGCTTTTCGGCGATGGCGGCCAGCTCCAGCAGCGTCTCCCGGGAGGCCACCGCGCCGGTTGGGTTGTTCGGATAGGCGATCAGCACCGCTTTGGTGCGCGCGTTGATGGCGGATTCAAGCGCCTCCGGGCGCAGCTGGAAAGCATCCTCGGCGAAGGTGGTTAATTCGAACGGCACCCCACCGGCCAGGATCGCTTCGGCCTGGTAGGAGACGAAGCACGGCGTGGGGATGATCGCTTCATCGCCCGGGTTCAGTAAAGCGGTCATGGCCAGGTAGAGCGCCTCCGAAACCCCGACCGTGATGACGATTTCCGTGGCTGGATCGTACGTCACCCCGTAAAGGTCGTGCAAATGCCGGGCTAAGGCCTCGCGTAGATCCATACGGCCGGAGTTGGAAGTGTAGTGAGTCTCACCCCCTGCCAGAGAGCGGATCCCGGACTGCAGGATGGGATCGGGGGTGACGAAGTCCGGTTCGCCGATCCCCAATGAAATCACATCTTCCATGGTAGCGACAATGTCGAAGAATCTGCGAATCCCGGAGGGTTTCAGGTTGGCCACTCGTTCTGAAAGATAGCGTTGGTTCACGTTGACTCCTTGTTATGGTGTGGGTAGAGAGGGTGGAAAAGCTTCCGGTGCGCCTGCAGCGCATTTTGAAAGCGCAACCCCATTTATTGAGACGGTCCCGATATCAGCTCAACGAACCATTCCTCGCCTGGCTCATCATAGACCAATTTGAATACGCGGCTATCAGAAGTGCGTACTCGAAATCCCTTCTCACCCGGGGAATGCCAGCGGTCCAATATTTCCACGATTTCCAGGCGCTCTCCCTCCCAGCGCAGCGCGGTCGGGCGTTCGGCATAGGTTTGCCCGGAGTAGCTCCATACCTGCTCGTTCACAGCGTAACCACGGTCTGGTCCCCGGCGTTGACCACGCCCGTGCGCCTTTGGATCCGGGCTCTGCGACCGATTAGCGAACTTTCCAGGATCACGTCCGTCACCTGGGCTTCATCCTCCAGGATGGAGTTGCGCAAGATGCTGGTCTCAACGTGGCATCCAGCGCCCAAAGAAACGTAGGGCCCGATGATCGAGTTGATTACTTCGGCCGAAGGATGGATGAAGACGGGCGGGATGATCACAATGCCATCCCTTTTGGCAGCCTGTGCGCTATTGCTGCAGCCGTTTTCCAGCAAATAGTGATTGGTCTCCAGTAAGGCCTCCGGAGTCCCCGCATCCAACCACACTTCCACTTTCTCGGTGCGCATTTTCAGGCCGCGTTCCAGCATGATGTTGACCGCGTCCACCAGGTAATATTCGCCCTTGAGTTCCAACCCGCGCTTCATCTGTTCGTCTGTGGCGGAGAGCAGGTCTTCGGCGCGTTTGAAATAATAGAAGCCGACCACGGCCAGGTTGTTGCTCATGTCTTCCGGCTTTTCGATCAACCGCTTCACATAGCCATCCTCTCCCACTTCGGCCACCCCGAAGCGCCGAGGGTCCGGGACCGGCCTTACCCACACGACCGCGTCCGCGGTTTCATTTTCGAGGAACGAGAGATCGGTTTCGATGAGGGTGTCAGCAAAAATGACCATCATCGGTCCGGAAAGAAATTCCCTGGCCAGGGAGATGGCGTGAGACTGGCCCCTGGGATTCTCCTGCGTGACGTAATGGGATGGGATATTTGGGTAGTTGGCCTCCATGTGATCTTCGATCTGATCGGCCAGATATCCCACGATGTTGATGAGTTCTATGCTAGTGCTCTCGGGCAGGGAGTCCAGGGTGCCCAGCACATGGTCCAGCACGGTCCTGCCGGCCACGCTCACCAGCTGCTTGGGCTTGCTCCAGGTGTGTGGGCGCAGGCGGGTTCCCAGCCCGGCCATTGGAATGACGATTTTTATCGTGTTTTGCATGAATGATTTAATATCCCCTTACATAAGAGTATAGGTGAAACGCAGGATTTGCAAGTAAAATTGTGCAATGTCTAACGGTGCCTCGTTTTTCGATTCGGGTTGGAGGCCGGGGAGATCCGTCCTGGCCTGAGTTTAATATTATAAACCCTTTCGGGTTGGCTCCCCGGCCCCGCCGCATGGGGATGCAGCTGCTGCAGGAAGGTTGTAGGGCGGGCATCCCAAAGCCAGGCCCCGACACAAAAGGAGATCTGCATGCCGTTGTCGAAATCGAGCCTGCGTGGGCTCGCATTAACCACCGCTTTCATCCTCTTCTTGAGTTTAATCCCGGGGATTGGGATCGCGCAATCCCTCGAAGCTCCCCAGATTCATCTGCAGTATGCCACCTTTGATCCCCTGCACGAGCCGCCACGGGTCGCTTCTGAGCAGAACGCCCCTCGCCCGCCCGGCACAGTGTCTACTTATTTGCTCCAATTCACTGGCCCGGTGCATGCGGAGTGGAAGACCGCGGTTGAGCAGCTTGGCGTGCGCCTGTACGGATACATCCCGGATTACGCTTTTATCGCCCGCCTGGATGAGGCAGTGATCGATGAGGTAACGGCGCTGCCATTCGTTCGCTGGACGGGTCCATACTATCCGGAATATCGCCTGGCAGGGTCTCTGCAGAGTTCGCAGCTCTCCCCCCAGGAGCCCTCGCCAGAGGTTCTGAACGTGCAGACTCTGCCGGACACGGACCTGGATCTCCTGGCGGGTCAGGTCGAGGCTTTGGGAGGAAAAGTCCTGCAAAATGCAGGGAACGAATTCGGCGGTTACCTGCGCGTGGAATTGTCGCTGGGCCTGGTGAGCCAGCTGGCCGCGCTGGACGGTGTGTTGTGGGTGGAGCCGTATTTCCAGCCCGAGTTGTACAATGACGTGGCCGGCAGCACTATCATGGGAGCGGGTACCGTCCGCGCCGGCCTGGGCCTGTACGGCAGCGGGCAGATTGTGGCGGTGGCCGATTCCGGGCTGGACGTGGGCACAACCGGGTCCGGGATGAGCGCCGATTTCGCCGGCCGCATCATCGCCGGGCAGGCCATTTGTGCCAATTATGGCGGACGGACCACCTGGAATGATTTCCTCGGCCATGGAACGCACGTCGCGGGTAGCGTGCTGGGAAGCGGTGTGCTTTCTGGCGGCAATCCCAGCGCTCACCAGTACAGCAGCTCGTTTGCCGGTGTGGCGCCGGAAGCCCAGCTGGTCTTCCAATCGATTGATAATGTTCCAGAGGGTGGCCTGGAATGTGTCCCCAACGACCTGTCGACTTATCTCATGGGCCCCGCCTATGGACTTGGAGCCCGCGTGCACACCAACTCCTGGGGTGGGCCCACCGGCGGCAGCTTTTTTGACCCGCAATATGGCGGCTACACTCTGAATTCGCAAAGCGCCGATCAGGCTGCCTGGAATTATAAGAATATGCTCATTTTGTTCGCCGCCGGAAACAGCGGCGTGGATGCTGACGCGAACGGGAAGGTGGATCCAGATTCCATCAGTTCGCCCGGCACGGCCAAAAATGTGGTCACCGTAGGAGCTTCCGAAAACTACCGGCCAACTATTCCCACTACCTGGGGTTATGCCTGGCCCTCGGATTATCCAGCTGCTCCGATATCTGCCGACCGCCTCGCCAACGATCCCGATGGGATGGCGGCTTTCTCCAGCCGGGGCCCCACCGACGACGGGCGGGTCAAGCCTGACCTGGTCGCTCCGGGAACCTACATCATTTCAGACCGGTCCCATGACCCCAATGCGGGTACCGGTTGGGGGGCATATGACGCCAATTACTTTTACGACGGCGGTACCAGCATGGCAACGCCCCTCACCGCCGGTGCGGCCGCGCTGGTGCGTGAGTGGTTGGCCGGCTTCCGCAGTATGGCCAACCCCTCTGCCGCCCTGATGAAAGCCGTCTTGATCAACGGCACCGCTGATATGAGCCCCGGCCAGTACACCAGCCCGCAGGAAATCCCCGGTATCCGCCCGAACAGCGTCAGCGGTTGGGGGCGCGTCGATTTAGCCGAGAGCCTCGAACCGCCGGCTCCCCGCCAGATCTGGGTCAAAGACAACGTGACCGGGTTGAATACCGGGGCGAGCCTGTCGTATACCCTTTCCACCGGACCCGTTCTCACTCTGTCGCAGAGTGGAGACGGAATGGAGACAGGAAATCCTACGCCGGCTGCGCCGCTGGAATTGAAAATCGATGCCTTGCCAGCTGGAGAGTCCGGGCCAACCGCATCGGACAACCCGTTCGTCACCGGCTCGGCGGTCTCCCTGGCCCTTGATGACGGCAGCCCGGAGAATTTCATTGGGGTCAATGACCTGACCTCTACCTATGCATATCAATTCATCTGGCTCAATCGCTTTACCCCGGACCCATCCGAATTTCCCTTCACCCTGGAGCAGATCCAGGTCTTGTT
>DASQQR010000126.1:0-6566 GCA_035643335.1 Anaerolineales bacterium | reverse complement strand
ACAACGACCCAGACCAAGAAACTACCTTCACTGCTGACCCTGGGCGCGGCCCAGGTCAAAATTGTCTGGATCAGGACAACTCCAAAGGCGAGCCGAAGCTTGGTAATGAACTGTCTGCCCCAACCCATCTTTACCATCAACAATCCGAAAGTGATTGCGACGACGGACGTGACCAACGCCAGGACAGCCATATCCACCGCCACGCGCTGCTCGCTCATGCCGATAACCCGGGTTCCCAGATCCAAAAGGCCGAACTGAACGAAGGTCAGGTTGTAGTAATAGCCCGTCGCCATCATGCCGGCAAAGAAGAAAACACCGAACAGGCGAGGCCAATTAATAGTTTTCACGGAATCCAAGAGTCCCATTTGCATCGATTCTAGTATAAGAGCTTGGAATAGAGAGATTAACACCCAACCTGGCAGTCTTTGCCCTGCCCAGGTAGGCGGTTTCCGCCCTGGTCAGGAGACCAGGATAGGTCTTTGTGTGTCCTTGCGTGTATCTTCCCGGTTGCTGACAGCCAGAGGCTGCCTGAGCAACTGGGAAGATTTTCTTTCAGTGTCCCTATTGTTAAAATTGACAAACCGCCGACGGTTTCCCCCCATTCCGAGAAATCACGTAAAAATTAAATTTACCCATGCTACCCCCTGGAAGTATTCCTGGACGTTCCCATGAGCCGCCCCCAAATCTTTGCCCTCATCTATCTTACCGCCTCCTTATTACTGGGCCTGTTCATCGCCTACAACATCAACACCTATCTAGGCAGTGACTTCAACTCCAAAACCTTGCCCCAAATCCCAACCTATCAGGCCAGGACTCCAGAATCCCTGGATCCAATAGGCCCGATTGCCGCCGTCGCCATTCCGCAGGGAGCCATGCGGGTGGCTCATAGTCGAATTTAGTTAATGTCCTAGGCACATTTTGATAACATCAAAATCTGCTGCCAGCATTATTCAATCGATCTTCGATCCCGACCGGCACAATCCCGGCTAGCGCATGTATTTCATAATCCCAACCAATCTATCCGGCGGGAGACACTAGCCGGCCTGACCTGGCCTGATTCCACCGAAGCCAACGCGCAGAGTAATTTGCGCCCTGGCCCGTTCGCGACTGACGCGTGGGTTCACCCTGGATGAGTGCCACCAGTACCTGCACATGCAGGCCTGTCCGCAAAACCAGCCATGAAGGCACGGGGACTTTTCATACGGGTTCCTCATAGCGCATGCGTACGAAGGGCATGGGGATGCCCTATCTACAGAAACATTCGTCAAACTGGAACCTCAAGCCTCTGCTTTACCCGCCAGGAATTGCCTGACCTCGTGCGCGTCACGGCTGGGGCCGGCTTGCGTGAAGATTTCGAGCGCCTGAGAGGCATATTGGACGGCTTGATCATGCTGGCTTAAGGCTCGATACAGCCGGGCACGTTGATAGATCGCCCTCCCCAAGCCAATCTGGCTGCCCAATTTTTCAAACTCTTCCAGCGCCATCTCGAAACAGCGCAAAGCCTGATCCCAAATCTTTTGACTGGCAAATATCTTACCTTGAAGCCAAGTTGCCAAGGCCTCTGGATGGCGCTCTCCTCGCTTACGGGTATGCTCTAGCAAGCGCTCAACCAACTCACTGGCTTCATGCAGGTCACCGCTGCCCCACAGCGCCTCGGCGTAAATAGCCCACATTTCGGAAAGCAGAAGCAGGGCATGGCGCTGGGCCTGGATCACCTCAGAAGCATCGAAGACACTGCGCGCTGCCCCCCACTCCCCCCTTTGTACGTGGTAGTAGCTCATCGCCATGCGGCTGGCACCGATCAAGATGGGTTCACCACTCTCTTGAGCTAAATCGACGGCGCTTTGGGCCAGGCCGAAAGCTGTTTCGTCCTGCTCCAGATCGGTTTCGACCATGGAAAGATGCGATTCGATCCAAACAACCAGACGGCGATCACCGATACCCTCGGCGATCCCCAGAGCCGACCGTCCCCCCGATTGAGCTGTGTGAAGGTCGCCCAGCGTACGATAGGTGGCCAGCTTGGCGAAACCGGACCAGGCCATGCGGGCCAGCCAACCGATTTTCTCGCCCGCCCGGTAGTTCTGGCCGGCGTGGTAAAGCGCCATCTTCCAATCTCCCTTCAAGAAAGCATTTTCCGATAGGAACTCATGCCCTATTGCGATGGCAGCCGGAAATTCTTTGCTCTCTTCCAAAGCAATAGTAGTCTGCGCCCAATGGTTGCTATCTTCATAGCGACCCAGGTGCTACAAGCTCCCGGAGAAAAACGCATAAATATTCATTAAAGTGGAGGGATCACCCCCGGCTTCTGCTAATTCCAAAGCCCGCCCGAGCAACTCAATGCTCCGGTATATTGAGCCCGAAAATGGTGATTTCGCGCCATCATCGATAGAGTCCAGGCTATCTCGTTGGGCTGAGTTTCAGGATCCAATTCATCCAGTGCAGCGTTCAGGTATTCTAATGCGCGTTCGTCTCCAATTTGGGTATACTCGGAGCCAATTCTATTCTTTAGATATGCTTTTTTCTCTTTAGGTAAAGCGAAGGATAGGGCCCGCTCGAAGCTTTCGACCGCCAATAACGAGTGACCCCGGTCTACATGAACGCTGCCAACGGCCTGCTCGAATTCTGCCAGTTGCGCATCCTGATCCAATGCGAGAGCGCAATCTCGCGCCTGCTGGTAAAAGTTCAGAGCTTCTTCGTGGGCGAAGATATGCGAGGCGTTCTCCGCCGCCTGAACAGAATACACCAATCCTTTATTAAGATCGCCTCCCAGAACAGCATGATAAGCCAGGTCGGAGACGTGGTTTTCGAGTTTACCAGCGTACAAATTCTCGATTACCTCGCAGACCTGCCGGTGCAATCTGCGCTGCCGGATGGGATTCAATTCCTCGTACAGGACTTCGCGAATCTTGTCATGGGTGAAGATAAATTTTTCACCAGATTTGGGCTGCACCAGCTGCGCCCGACTGGCCTCATCGAGAACATCCAGCAGGCCCTCCTCATCCAGGTCAGTAAGTGCGAGCAACTCCGCAAACTCGAAATCCTTACCCAGCACCGCAGCGCTGTGCAAGGCCTCGCTGCACGCTTCACTCAGACGGTCCAGACGGCGGCCAATAGCTTCTTTAATACTTTGCGGGATGGCTAACTCGTGGATCTCCTTGCGTTGCCATTCCCCGTCTTGCAGGTAGACTTGTCCCTGTTCTACCAGAGCTTTGGCGACCTCTTCGATGAAGAAGGGATTGCCCTCTGTTTCCCGGTAGATGGCTGCGGCGAATTCTTCGCTGACTTGCTCTTGACCAAACATGGTCCCCAGCAGCGCGGCGCACTCTTCCTGCGTAAACCGGTCCAGCTGGATGCGGATTGCCAAGCGCTCGCGATTCCAGGCTACCAGCGAGGTGGACAAGGGATGCCTGCGATCCAGCTCGACCTCCCGGTAAGCACCCAAGATCAGCACGCGATCGTTTTGCAGCCGGCGCAGCAGGTAATGCAATAGAGCCACAGAGCCCTGGTCAGACCAGTGCAAGTCGTCGAGAAAGATAAGCAATCCCATTTCTCCAGCCAGTTCCTGAAAGAATCGGGAGACGTTATCGAATAAGCGCAGCCGCTCTTCGTCAGGCGCAAGCTGGGGATTTGGCTTTAATGGGCCAATCTTGACCTCGATTTCAGGGGCCAGCTTAGCCAGCTCCGGGGCCGTTTGATTCATCTTCGCCCTCAGGATTTCTGGCGGTTGTTCGCGCACCCAATCCCTTAGCGCTTCGGCGAAGGGCAGGTAAGGCAAGCTCGATTCGTATTCATAGCTGCCTCCCTGCAGAATGACCGCCCCATGCAGCCTGGCGTAAGTAATGATCTCGTTTGCCAACCGGGTCTTGCCGATGCCGGGTTCACCGGAGATCAATACCAGGTGCCCGTGTCCCGCCTCAGCCAGCGCCCAACGCTGGCGTAGTGCACTCAATTGTCTACCCCTCCCAATGAAGCGGCCCCGGATCAAACGCTCCAGGAGCGGTAGGTCTTCTTCCGCTTCAATCTGATAATCTGCCAGTTGGGGAGATGCTCGAATCTGCTCCAATGCAAGAACGACTTCTCCTGCCGAAGCAGGACGCCTATCCGGTTCCTTGTTCAACAAGCGCAATATCAGGGCATTCAGGGCCGCCGGTATCCCAGGGTGGTGCGCTCGCGGCGGGACAACCGGGGCATGCAGGTGTTGGGTGATCACCGCCAGCGGGTCCTGCGCTACGAACGGCAACCGGCCAGTCGTCAACTCGTAGAGCATCACGCCCAGGGCATACAAATCGGCTCTGCCGTCATACTCTCGGCCCAGGGCAAGCTCCGGTGCGAGGTAGAACACCGTCCCGGCAATCGTGCCCTCAAGGGTCAGCCGCGAGGCTACAGAACGGGCCAGGCCAAAGCCCATCAGCCTGGCGGTACCATCTGAAGCGATCAATACATTTTCCGGCTTGAGGTCCCGGTGGATGATCCCATGCGTATGGGCATGTCCGAGAGCTGTAGCGATTTGGGCGGCCACTGCGATGATCTCTTCCATAGTCTGGAGTTTGTGCTCATACAGATTTTCTCCATCGATGAGCTCCATCACGATGAAAGGTGATCCGCCCGTTTCGCCCGCATCGTAAATCGTGACGATGTTGGGGTGGTTGAGCTGCGCCGCAGCCCGCGCCTCGCTCAGCAGCTGGGCGCGACCCTCCGTCCCCAACGCCAGGCTGGAGAGCACCTTGAAGGCTACCTCTCGCTCCAGCAGGGTGTCACGGGCCCGGTAAACCACTCCCATACCACCGCGGCCAAGTTCGGATTCGATCCGGTAGCGCTGATTGACCAGTTCGCCAATCACGGAGCCCCCTCCAGAGCAAAGGCGATCGCTGGTGCCATATTCATTCTGCTGTCGTTATGCGTTGAGGGAAAGTGAACGTCCCGGCGGGTGATTTGGTCACCGCCATCATTTCCGTTTGGCGACCACAATGGTGATATCGTCAAATTGCGGCGAGTCCCCCACAAAATTCGCAAGTTCGCGTTCCAGATTAGTAACCATCTCTTGAGGGCTGGTTCGATAATTATTCTGACCAAAACCCTGTAATCGCGCCAAGGAAAAATGTTCTCCGCGATCATTTACCGCGTCGGTGACGCCATCGGTATACAACAGGAGGCAATCCCCCGGCGCACAAGTCAGATGCCGTTGTTCGTATGGCGTCTCCTCCTCGATCCCCAAAGGCATCCCAGTGTAGCCCAATTGGAATATTGGAGCTGCTGCTGTCTCCAAACTTCGCGCGGAAGTATCCAGGTATCTCAACTGGGGACTGTGTCCCGCGCTAACGTAAGTGACCTCAGCGGAATCGGGTTCAAATTGTGCGTAGAACAAGGTGACAAAGAACCCATAAGAGGACTCACGGCAGATCAACCGGTTGGCCTGGCGGATGGCCTCCACGGGTTGCACAGTGCGATCCAGGCTGGCCCGGATGATGCTACGCGTAAAGGCCATGAACAGAGCCGCCGGCATTCCCTTATCGGTCACGTCGGCGATTACCAGACCGAGTTTGCCATCCTCGAGGGGGATGAAATCATAGAAGTCACCGGCCACTTCGCGGGCGGGCTTCCAGCGAGCGGCGAATTCCCATCCCGGCAATTCTGGCATTGATCTCGGCAGCAGCCCCGCCTGGATCCTGTAGGCCATTTGCAGCTCACGCTCCATGCGACCTTTCTCGACCGCCACCTGGTACAACCGGGCATTCTCGATGGCGATGGCAGCGGTGGAGGCGATGGCGTTGAGCAGCTCCAGGTCATCGTGGGTAAATATGCCGGCCTGCAAACGGTTGTCCACGTAGATCACGCCGATGGTATTGCCTTTCACCTGCAGCGGGACACACAATACCGAGCGCAGACCCAGATGAATGACGCTCGCCCGCAGACTCAGCTGGCTGTCACTTTGGGCATCGCTGGTCAACATGGGCTTTCCCTCGCGCGCAACCTGATATACAATGCCACGTGAGACCTGAAAATCCGGATCGCCAACCGTGTCCTGGTCCATGCCTCGCGCCGTGCGAAAGACCAAATCCCCGTCTGCCTCAATCAACATGACAAAACCGCGCTCGGCCCGGGTGACAGCGATGACCTCATCCATCACACATTCCAGGACCTCATCCAGGTCGAGGGTAGAGTTGAAGGTCTGCGAAAGCCGGTAAAGCAATGAAAGCCGGTCGTCAGAAGCTGGGGCGGGAGGATTGCTCATTTTAATCTCAGGTTGATCTCTGCAGGGCTAATATTTGGATCAATTATATCCTTAATCATGTCCCGAGACATTTTGCTTTGGGGGCAATCCCTGGCCTTCATACACTGACTCTAGATCAGATTGAGGAGGTATAATTCAAGGCATGAAGGCTTTAGCCGATATCAAACAGATCCTCCGCGAACAGAAGCCGTTCTTAGCGCAAGAATACGGTGTAAAGGTCATCGGTGTGTTCGGATCGTATGTCCGTTACGAACAACGCGCGGATAGTGATCTCGATGTTTTGATCGAATTAGAGAGACCGCCAAAGATCAGTTTGATCGGTTTAGTAGAACTA
>DASQQR010000125.1:0-2731 GCA_035643335.1 Anaerolineales bacterium | reverse complement strand
GCCTGAATCTCTAAGTACCCCTCTCCTGGTGGTGACAGGAATTTCTGCCAGTTCGTGCCTCCTGTTCCTGTCCCCCAGACCCACAGCTTGCGGCCCATCATCCGGCTGGTCGAAGCCTGCACCAATCCTTTCCCCTCTCCGTCCAGGGCCGTGATCCAGGCGCGTTGGCCAGTGGGGATGTCGAAGAAATAATCGGCCGCGTAAGGCACATTGCAGGGATAAGTGAAGTCGATCCCATTAAAGTCTGGAACCGGGATGCGAACGAAATTGCCTCCCTGGCATCCCAGGCAGTAGGCAGCTCTGGCCGGAGCGATCACACGTATCTGTGGCTTCTGCGGGAGAGCGATGTTTGACCACCAATACATCGGAACATCACGCTCGTTTGGGTTGGTGATGCGCACCCGCAGAAACAGCAATGGAGAACCGTCGGGCAAATAAGCGTCGACCTGGTAGGGCACCTGGCGAAAGCGCTCCCATTCGTAAAGCCGGAGAACCGGCGTCCCATCCGCCCGTTCCAGGCGGCCGGCAAACATTGGAGAGCAAGTTAAGGGTGAATGGCCGGTCGTGGAGATATTCAGTTCCACCCCTCCACTGAACCAGGCGTTACGAATGGCCAGGTTTGCCAGCTGGAAAACCGGATTGACCTGCAGCAATTCCCGCCCCGAGAGTTTGTGAAATAGAGACCACAAACGCCCTCCAAACTCGAGCAGAAAAGTAGCTCGCAATATCTCGTTCTCCAGAACAGCGACGCGAAATTGTCTGGGGTGAATCTGGCGAGTGTACTCATCCTGGAGCGTATAGGGCAGCAGAGTGGACACGTGGCCATAAGCCATGTTCTCCAAGACCTCGTCCGGAATGCCGGAAATGTTTTCGAACTGAAGTCTCTTGCGAGTGGTGAGAGGGGGCAGGGGATTATCTGGACCCAGGTCGGCTGCTGGCATGCTCCAGGTCTGAACGCTTAATTCACTCATCATCCTTTTCCCGGTTATGTTTCAAAGGACGCCGAGTTCGTGATGCAGGATCAAGGCTGATGCACCCCGGATCAAGATGTCGGAACCCACGTTGGCGTGCCCGATGTGAGAGACCCTGGAGAGTGATGGAAGAGTTCGCTTGTCCATCTCCTCGCGCATGGTTTCGATCAGCAGCTGGCCCAAGCTGGCTACCTCGCCGCGCAGTAGGATACGGCAGCTGCCCAGTATGCCTATCAGATTGGCGGCGGCGACACCCAGGGCGCGACCGGTCTCAAGAACCACTTGAAGTACGTCCTCATTGCCTGCCTCGAGCAATTTGAGAACCGTGTTCATATCGATCTGCTCGGAGGCACCCACGAATCTGTTAGCGGATGAGCCAGGATTGCAATCCAGGAGCTCCTTGACCCGTCTGATTACCCCCCGGCTGCTGGCGATGGTCTCCAGACAACCATAATTTCCGCAGGCACAGCGCGCGCCATTTTCAACCACAGCCACATGCCCGATCTCGCCAGCGCCCACTGGCGTGCCATGCAGAAGTTTACCCTGGATGACTATTCCGGCGCCAACCCCCCAACCCAAATTGATCACGACCAGCGGTAATTCGTCATCTGAGTGAGTGCCAAATGTATACACGGCCAGGGCCGCTACCTGACAGTCATTGGCCATATAGACCGGGAGATTGTAGCGTTTCCGCAGCAGCTTGCCCAACGGGATGTAGCGCCAGTTCAGGTTAACTGATTGCTGGAGTACCCCCTTGGCGGCATCCACCAACCCAGGCGCGGCGATGCCTATTCCGAGTAATGGGCTGCTCGCCGATTCAACCAAAATATCCACCAGGTCATAGACTAGGGCCAGCGCTGCATCTCCATCGCGTCCTTGAAGTGGCAAATCTGCCCGGTGTTTGATCTGGCCGCGCAGGTTCGCCAGCGCGCCACGAAAATCCTGCCTCGACAGGTCGATTCCGATGAGCTGGCGGGAATCATCGACAATCTGCAGCAGTATGGCACGCCTGCCGGTCGAGGAAGGTGCGTGGCCCACTTCCTCCACCAGCCCACTGGCCATCAATTCCGAAACGACATCCGATACAGTTGGCGGGGTGAGATCGGTCACGCGCGAGATCTCAGCGCGGCTGATGGGACCATCCGAATAGATGGTTTTGAGCAGCATTTGGGTATTCTGGGCTCTCGCTCGCCGGGGAGTTACTTTCTGCATCCGTTTGATGACCTGTATAAATCAGCCTATTTCAATAGTTAACCTTCCTAATAAATAGTTTACATCATTCCACAACCTTGTCAAGTCGCGGCCTTGCTTCTAGTGGAAATCCGACTTTCCCAGTCCAAATCGTGGTTGATTAGGGTGTCGGCCACATTGATAGTTGACAAGTCACGAAGAATCGTCTAACATATAGAATATTAGTAAGTCTTATTAACTTACTCCGGCGGCTCTACGATGAAGCACAATGCATGCGAAGAGCGATCCAGATCATCCCACAAATCATCACTTTCACTTGCGAATAAGTCGTAATTATTAACCGGTCTTTGTACACATCCTGGCTTGAG
The DNA here is from genome assembly GCA_035643335.1 of Anaerolineales bacterium. Taxonomy (GTDB): domain Bacteria; phylum Chloroflexota; class Anaerolineae; order Anaerolineales; family UBA4823; genus DASQQR01. The sequence goes on along the minus strand of DASQQR010000125.1, from coordinate 201 downwards.
AATGGAAACACGATTTTTGGCGAGATGGCCGCGGTTCGGCGCTTCCAAATGAGCCCGAGGGTTAAATTTGGTCGTGGGAACTTTCGGGCACATAGTGGAAAAGGAGGTGACAGCTCGAACGGATTGAATCAACCTGAAATCACACAACGTTGACTCGATATTAGAAGAACAAGTGAGGAGAGAACAAAATGAAAAACTACC
>DASQQR010000124.1:0-6245 GCA_035643335.1 Anaerolineales bacterium | reverse complement strand
TGCGAATCTGCGCGCCGAGATGGCTTTGGTGAGGAAGCTGGCTTCCCTTGGGCACGCCGCTCGAAACCTGGCAGGCATCAAAGTGCGCCAGCCGCTCTCGGAAGCCCGCTTTTCCGTCGCCAGGGCTGAGGAACGCCCTGTTTTGGAGAAATATGCTGGCCTGCTGGCCGCTGAGCTCAACGTCAAACAGGTGCGTTCGCTGGAGTCGGCGAACGAGATGGTAACCTATCAACTCAGCCCGCTGCCGGAGCAGTTGGGTCAAAAGTATAAAGCCAGGTTCCCTGCGGTCCGGGAAGCCATCCTCAAGCTGGACTCAGGAGCGGCTGGGAGCATCCTCATCGCGGGCGATCCCATCCATGTGGTGGTGAACGATGAATTGCTCGAAATCCAGCCGCATGAAGTCGAGGTGCGGTCCGAGCCGGGCCCTGGTCTGGCGGTCGCTTCCGAGGGATCTTATCTGGCTGCCCTCAATACGGATCTCACCTCGGAGCTCGCAAGAGAGGGCCTGGCACGCGAGTTCGTCCACAGGGTGCAGGTCCTCCGCAAGGAGGCTGGCTTGGAGATTTCCGACCGCATCCATCTGTATGCTCAGGTCTCCCTTGATCTGGCAGAAGCCCTAAAATTTCACCGGGAATACATTATGGGGGAGACATTGGCGGTGAAGTTGTCCCTGGACCAACCACCCCAAGGCGGGCCTGCAAAACAAATCGCCTTGAACGGCGAAAAAGGTATCGTCGGAATCATTGCGCAAGAGGATTAGGAAAAAATCCTACCCGGGAGCCTTTCAAAGGTTCCGGTTTCGCCGATTTTCCCGACACCATATCGTTCGCAAAATTCTTAGAATAATTCCCGGCTCTCAGGCCTTCCCAAGGCTGATCTCACCTCCCCAAGCATTGCGCATTACGTATTACGCATTACGTATGACGCATTACGTATTACGCATTACGTATCACGCATCACGAATTACGTATCACGCCTCCCGCCTCACGCTAAAACGCCGCATACTGTGCCACCGCCATGCCAATCAGCGCCACCACCATAATGGCGGTCGTGATCTGGCCGCCCCGCATCAGGGTCTGGGACAAAACCCCCATCCTGGCCCGCTGGTCCGCGCTCGGCGGCCCGCCTGCCGCCCCGATTGCCGCGCTCAAAGCCTTCATGCCCTGGATGGAGCGATATTGCAGCGTATACCCGGCGAGTAGTGCCAAAAAGCCTGCGGTCCCGCCAATCGTCAAGAATAAACCATAACCGGAAGACAGGAAGCTCGCCCGGAACCCCGACAGCTGCCAGTACATAATTAATCCGGATAGAAAGGTCAGCACTCCTACCGCCAGCATCGTATTGGCATACCGGGTCCGCAGACCCAGGTGCTGCATGAATTTTTGCCCCTCCGCGCCGGTCGCCGCTACGGACGGCGTCACGAAACTCAGCATCGTAAAAGAAGCTCCAACCCAAAAGACGCCCGAGAAAATGTGGATCAGCCGCATTGCAATCATCAGATAATTCATGATAAAACTGGAATCTCCTTTGACCTGGGAATTGAGGATAATTTTAATCCAATTTCATGAATTAATCGTGCTTTCTTTCGCATAGCGGCGATTGATATCTTCTTGGATGGACTGGCTAGATATCTTCAATCTTCGACCTTCCAACTCTAACTTTAAACCACCTTGCGGGCGCCCAGACGCCCGCAAGGTTTTGGAAAAGGAGTGGTGAGATGAATGCAGTTTTCTAAGTCGGCCTCAATCCCCGCCTGCCACCGCGTGGCACGCCTGGCATTCCTGCTGGACCGTTGCCACGGTCAAATAGCCCTGCGCCTCCTGGGCAGCCGAGTGCGAAGTATGGCAGTCGACGCAGTGGGCTGCATTTGGGTCGAGGCTCTGCCATTGGGCCAGAAAGACATGGAAATGATTGTTGAAACTGTTGTTTCTGGTTACCTCCGCGTGGCACTTGAGGCACGAGCCATCGCCAAGTGGATTCGTTGTTATGGCCGGGTGGTGGTAGTTACCTCTCTCATAAGCGATTAGATCCTGGGCACCCTGCTCCAGACCTTGCAGTCGTCCGAAAATCCCGCTGCCGCTGTGGCATTCGATACAGCGCACGTTCTTCTGGAAGTGAAAGGCCGCCAGCGTCGTCGGGGGCGACTGCAGAGAATTTTGGTAGAACTGGTTCTCTGGTTCGGTATGGCACGAAGCGCAGAACGCATCGTGGTTTTCCGAATTTAGGGCATACGCGGTCCCGCCAGCTGCCGTAACCAGCGCCAGTCCGACCGCGATAACGCCCGCCAGTATCAAGGGACCTGGGAGCCATTTCAGCCCTTTGCGCTTGTTTTTCTGTTTCTGGATCTGCCCCTTCATGTTGTTTTCCTGATCCGTCATTCCTCACTTCTCTGAATAATTGCTCTAAGGAATTCTGCCCTTACGGGTGGAGATCCTCGTCCACCCAGGATAACACTGAGATGGGCCGCTGTCTTTATGAGAACCTGTTCCCGTTCTTAAAGATTGCTTATCCTTCAAAGCATACCAAACCAACATGACAGTCACATGAAATCAAAGAAATCCCGCACAGCATCAACTCAAACGAATCAAAAAACGTGCGGCGCACCAGACCAGTACGCCGCACCACTCATAACCCTTCATGCCTCTCGCATCACGCCTTACGTTTCACGCCTCACGATTCACGCCTCACGCTTCACCTCCCCCTACCTCACAAACAGCTTGGACGTCTCATCCTGCAGCAACACTACCAACGTGTACACCCCCAAGATCGTACCTATCGGGAAGCCCGGCAGGTTCAGTATCCCCAGGATCAGCGCCAGTACGCGCGCCCAGTTCCGATAACCCAATAGCCCAAACCCGGCGATAATCCCCGGTGCGGACACCAATAGCAAGAACCCGCCTACTACCGTCGCAACGATGCCGGTAATCCAGATCGCCTGCTGGTCGCCGGAGATCAATCCGCCTCCGAAGACGAGTACGAAAACCAGGAAAGCGCCCAGGATCCCCAGGACCCCCAGGACGATGTACAGCCAGCCTAACACCTTAACGTGCGTATCCATATTGTTCATTTGCCTTGCCTCCATTTCTCGACTTTGAGGGGTGATCTGCGCCGGTTCTTCCCTTGTTTCCTCGGTCTCTTCGGCCGTTTCGGGACCCGGCGCCGGGACTGCCCCTGGTTCTGTTTCGCTCTCGATCCCGGACCCAGTTGCTCCGGCTGGAGCCTCTGCCGTTGGGAGCACCTCTTCCTCAGCCCCGTGATAACCCAGCATCACCCAGGCAAAGCGTCCGGAGACCCAAGCCAGGCCGTTCAATACGTGCAGCGATATGAACAAGAGCGCTAGGCCGATCACGAAGGCGATCAGCGCATCGCCCAGCGTATCGATCTTCCACAGGCTGTTCCAGGTAAACCAGACCTCTGGCTGGAGGAAAGGGAAAGTGAGCGGTGAAGTGATGAAAACCGCGGTGATAGAGAGAGCTGCCACTGAGACCACGAAAGACAAGATCCCTAACGGGAACTTGACGAACAGGTACACCAGGCTTGTCCAGGTCACCGGGTTGGCCAGGTACGCCACGAATCCGTTCCAGCTCACCGCGCTTTCCGCCGGGCGATTCCGCAACTTGGGGGGCGTCATCGGCGGGATGTCCTCCCGCAACAGCCAAATCGCCAGCTGGCGCTCAAAGGCCCCGAATGCCAACCACCCGGCGAACACGATCAACAGCACCAGGATGCCTACCAGGATGATCAACAGCGAGAACCCCAGCGAGAGTCCCACCACCAGGAAGATGAAGTAAAACAATCCCAGGGGGAAGGCCAGAAGTACGTATAAAAGGTTCAAATAGGTGCTGCCTCTGGCGATCACCCCAAAGAACCTTGCCAGGATATTTGAAGGCTGCTTTGCAGTGTATTCCATTCCTCTATGTCCTCTCGAATAGCCGCCCTATTCCGGCTCCACTTTCTCAATCACGATGGTCAGATTTGCTGCCAGGGCCGCAATCGCGCCGATCGCCGCCCACACTGGCAGCAGCACCGCTCCGACCACGCCGAGCGTCAATGGGATCTCAATGAGCGTCCTGCCTTCCTCGTTCTTCAGGATGATCCGCCGGATATTGCCCTCGTGGATCAGCTCTTTGATCTTCCCCACGACCTCCTCTCCAGAGACCTGATATTCCTCCCGATGTACTTTTTCGCTTTTGTCTTGTTCCGTAGTCATGTCCGCTCTCCTTCTCTAAACAAACGTTGGTTGATCGCCACGCTATTAAGTATACGCAAAAATCCCTCTAAGGTTGCATGCAAAAAATAGTATCATTTGACCCCCATCCACCAAATGTCTATAATATCTCTAGTCCCGATTTTAATTAGGGTCAGTCTAACCGATCAGGATAATGAGCGAAACAAACTTACAACTCCCTCTCTTATATTCACAAGTTTCTGCGAATTCCGTCGTATATTGTGGTGACGCATATCAAATCTTATCGGTGTTACCATCGCAACTTTGCCAAACCGCGGTGACCTCACCTCCGTATTGGGGGCTACGAGACTATGACGACCCGGATCAGATTGGATCAGAGACAAGGGTTGAAGAATATGTTGACAAATTGAGCAAAAACGAAAAATATTATTATGACTATGAGTCCATAAAAGAAAAGGGTGTGAATGGTGAGTTCCGAAATAAATGAAGCGTCTGGTCTGTCCAGACCGAGCCGCTCAAGGAAGCCCATTTTGCCACATATCCGCCGAAATTGATCGAGCCTTGTATTCTTGCGGGTAGCAAAGTGGATGATTTTGTTATCGATCCCTTTTTTGGTTCTGGAACCACGGGTCTGGTTGCTGCTCTAAATGGTCGAAATTTCATCTCTTCTATTCCTCCCTTGTTCACCCACCTCCACACCCATTCCTACTACTCCCTCCTGCGCGGTCTTGCCTCCCCCGCCAGCCTGGTCCAGGCCGCCATCGATCAGGGCATGTCTGCCCTGGCGCTCACCGATTACCATTTGCTCTCCGGAGCTGTTGAGTTCTACGACGCTTGTCAGGCGGGCGGGATTCGCCCGATCCTTGGCCTGGAGGCCAGCGTCGCCACACCGCCTGGCTTACCCCCCGCCTCTCACTCTTCTGGGATCCTGGTGCTCCTGGCGATGGATCAAACCGGTTGGACCAGCTTGTGCCGCTTGAGCACTGCGCTGCAAACAGCGCAAGACCCGCTCGCCAGCCTGCCCTTCGATCTCCTGGAGCAAGACGCCTCCGGTCTGATCTGCCTCACCGGCGGGCTGGGCGGCCTGGTCAGCCGTCTGCTGCACGAGGGTCAGGATCTCAGCGCCGGTGCTTTTCTGCATCGGTTGAAGCAGGTATTCCCAGGGCGCCTCTACGTTGAACTACCCTATCTCTCCTCGGATGACCGGGGGTTGGTGCCGGGTTTGGCTGCTCTGGCCCAACAGGCTGTCTTGCCAGTCGTTGCCGCTAACAGTATCTACTGCCTCTCGCCGGACGAGGCTCACTTGCAGCGCGTGCTGGCAGCCATCCGCCTCAACACTCTCCTATCGGATTTACCTGCCCATCAGCTGGCCCCACAAAACGCATACTTCACCAGCGCGGCGCAGACGCTGGCCCAGTTTGCAGCTTACCCGCGAGCCCTCGCCGCCACCCAGGAAATTGCCGACCGTTGCCGCCTGGAACTGCCTCTTGGCAAGCCCCACTATCCCCGGATCTCTCTGCCGCCCGGTTCCAGCCCTGACCAGATGCTCCGCAGTAAGGCATATGAGGGCGCTCAGGTGCTCTATGGCCAGCTCACTCCCGATCTCCGCGCCCGCCTCGACCACGAACTGGATGTGATCGCCGGCTTGGGCTATGCCTCGCTTTTCCTGATCATGGAACAGGTCGTTGACTTTGCCCGGCGCAGCGGCATCCCCATCTCTTCGCGCGGATCGGCTGCCTCTTCCCTGGTCGCCCACTGCCTGCGCATCACTGCTCCCGAACCCGTGCGCCTGAATCTCTACTTCGAGCGTTTTCTCAACCCCGCCCGCGCTACTCCGCCCGATATCGATACCGACCTGTGTTCCCGCCGCCGGGACGAGGTCATCCGCTTTGTCTACCAGGAGTACGGAGCGGAGCGGGTGGCCATGGTCTCCACCATCAACCGTTTCCGCCGCCGTTCTGCCCTGCGGGAAGTGGCCAAGGCCCACGGGTTATCCTCGGCCCAGGTCAACCGGCTTGCCGGGCAGCTGCCTCACCGCTGGCGCGCTCCACGTCCT
>DASQQR010000123.1:0-2721 GCA_035643335.1 Anaerolineales bacterium | reverse complement strand
CTGGTGGCATGATGGTGTGACATTTCCACCAGCTCCACGCCGGGGATGGCCTCTAACAATGAACGGGGTTCTTCGAAAATTTCGTTGGCGCGACCCAGGTAACATGGATCGTGGTAGGTGACCTTGGCCTTGACTTCCTGTTTTAGCAATCCCTTGAATTCATCGAGGTGTTCGGCCAGAAATTGGGTGTAGTGTTTTACCGGGTAAGAGATGCCCAGCTTGGGGTACTCATTCTTGATGGCGTTATATGCGTGGGGATCGGTGGTAATAATCTCGTTGAAGTCATATTTACCGAACGCGTTGCCATTCTTCTCGGCCAACATCTCGAATAGCCCGCGCTCGCCGGCCAATCGCTGCGAATCACCATCGCTGCTCTCCTCTGGCCCCAGAATGCCAAAGTCTATGCCCAACGTGTTTAGCACTCTTGCGAGTGCCTTCGCGGTCAGCTGGACGCGCGGGTGATAGGATGGATAATCTCCTACAAACCACAGCACATCGACGGGGCGCCTGGCTTTTCCCATAATGGCGACCTCGGGCACGATTTCCTTGATCCAATCCGCTCGCTTACGGGGAGATTCGCCCAAGGGATTTCCGTAGCGTTGGGAATTTTCGAAGGCATCCTGGAGTTCGGAGGGGATATTCCCATTCAGCAGCGACTCCTCCTTGACGCGCGTCAACAGCCCGGGCGTCAGCGGGATTTTTGCCGGGCAGGCTTCGGTACAGGCGTAACATGAAACACACATCCAGACCGTGTCCGTTTCTATCACTCGATCGAAGACATCCGCACGCAACGTAGCAATCATCTTGTGTGGCGGAAAATTCATCAAAAACCCGAATGGGCAAATACCACTGCAATTACCACATTGCAGGCACGCCCGGATGCGCTCTCCGTCTTTCAATTCAAATAGGCTTTCGTAGAATGTCTTGCTGTAGGACGGGGGTGGAGAAACCGCTGGTATGGCCATCAGGGAACCTCCTGGGTGATTGTCCTTCTGGTTTGTGATCACTTCACACGATGAATACCATCGCGTTGCTAAGACGGCCATTACCCATTATGTCAGAATCAGGCTCGATAAGTGGGCGGATGCCGTCCTGTTACCTTCTTTTATAGTATCTGAAAGTTGTCACTATTTTGCTAGTAACAAAAAGCACAAAGTATTGTGATATATATCACAACTACCTTAGGCTGGGCCTTTATTCTCCTTTAAGGGTAAAATAGATAATCTCTATTTCCAAAAGAACTAAAAGAAGGAGTTCATATGGTTTCCCCGATCGATGACCTGCATGCAATTGGCCAATCCCTCTGGTACGATAATATCCACCGTAATAAGCTTGTTAATGGGGAGTTGGCGGCGATGATATCAAGAGGGGAGATTCGCGGGATTACCTCAAACCCATCGATATTCAATCAAGCCATTTCGATCTCGGGGGACTACGATGAGGAATTGACCAATTTGGCGAAAGCGGGCCTGGATACTGAACAGATTTATGACCAACTGGTCACAAAAGACATTTGCGCTGCCACCGAACTCTTCGGACCCCTGTTCCAAGAATCCCGCGGTGGAGATGGATATGTGAGTTTGGAAGTTAATCCGAACCTGGCCCACGATACCGAGGCAACCATCAAAGAGGCCCGCAGGCTTTGGAATCTAGTTAATCGGCCCAACCTGATGGTAAAAATCCCGGCAACGCAAGAGGGTCTTCCAGCGATCACACAGTGCATCTCGGCTGGTATCAATATCAACGTTACATTGATATTTTCCTTAAAACGCTACGCCGATGTGATTGCGGCCTTTCTATATGGGTTAGAATACCGGCAGCGAGCTGGTGAACCGATTGACGGAATCGCATCAGTTGCCTCCTTTTTTGTATCGCGTATTGATACCAAGGTGGACAAAAAACTCCAAGAAATCATTAAAAGAGGTGGAATTGAAGCAAAACTGGCGGATGGAATCTTGGGAGAGGCTGCGATTGCTAGCACAAAGATTGCTTATGGTCAATACTTGGAGGTGTTTGAAGGGAAAACGTTTGCGGAGATCAAGGAGCACGGTGGCAGAGCCCAACGACCGCTGTGGGCCTCCACGAGCACCAAGAACCCGGTCTACTCTGATGTGAAGTATGTCGAGGGTTTGATTGGGCCTAACACAATCAATACGGTTCCTGAGCACACTTTGGAAGCGTTCAAGGAGCACGGGCAGGCGAGATTGACCTTAACTGAAAATCTGACCGATGCCCAATCAGCTCTTCAGGCTCTGGAAGAACTGGGAATTTCCATGGAACAGGTTACTCAGGAATTAGAGGATGAAGGCGTTAAGGCGTTTGCCGATTCGTATAATGCCTTGCTAGCTACAATCGAAACACGGAGGGAGAGCGCCCGCCGACAATAGTCAGGGCTTCAGCAACCCCCAAAATAACGAAACCGGCTCCGTCCGCCATGGCGTGAGCCGGTCGTTTGGGGGTCAGGGTGCCAGATGGGACTTGAACCCACAACCACCGCATCCACAGTGCGGCGCTCTGCCATTGAGCTACTGGCACCAAGTATGGCAGAATTTTATCATAAAGATGCCCCGCTAACAACTGATGAAGATTAGTACCTGGAATGTAAATGGATTGCGAGCCGCACTTACCAGGGAAATCTGGAACTGGGTGCGTGAGGATTCTCCCGACGTGCTGTGCCTTCAAGAAATTAAAGTTAAGCCGGAACAGATTTCCTCGGCCCAA
>DASQQR010000122.1:0-3709 GCA_035643335.1 Anaerolineales bacterium | reverse complement strand
AGCATCAGCCGGGATCAGCGGCGTGAACCAGCTGCGGCCGTCCTGGGCAATCAGCACCTGGGCGGAATCCGGGCCCCAGGTGCCGGCCTGGTAATTGGGGAAATCCTCAGGTAGAACCGCTTCCCAAGCCTCCAGTACGGGCGTGATCACCGACCAGGCAGCTTCCACCTGATCGGCGCGCATGAACAGGGTGGCGTCGCCCTGCATGACGTCCAACAGCAGGGTCTCGTAGGCTTCCGGAGGCTCCGCCTCGAAGGCTTCTCGATAGGTGAAGCGCATGTCCACGGGGCTCAGATGCATCTCCAGCCCGGGCCGCTTGGCCTGGAAGCGCAGCAAGATACCCTCATCGGGCTGAATGTGGATGACCAAACGGTTGGGCTGCCAGTCCCCCAAGGCGGTGGCCGGGAAAGATTGGTGCGGGACGGGCCGGAACTGGATGCACACCTCCGACACCTTCATGGGAAGGCGCTTGCCAGTGCGCAGGTAAAAAGGCACATCCTGCCAACGCCAGTTGTCCACGAACAGCTTGAGGGCGGCGAAGGTCTCGATAGCGGAATCGGGAGCCACACCGGGCTCATCGTGATAAGCCGGGACATGGTCTCCCCGGATCCATCCCGCTCCGTACTGTCCGCGCGCGGCGATCTGGTTGACCGTTTCTGCGGAGATCGAGCGAATGGCATGGAGCACATCCACTTTCTTATTGCGGATTTCGTTATCCGAAAAGTCGACTGGAGCTTCCATTGCAATCAGGCTGAGCACCTGGAGGAGGTGATTCTGAATCATGTCGCGCAAGGCGCCAGCCTTTTCGTAGTACTCGCCGCGATGTTCAACCCCGACGCGCTCTGCAACCGTGATTTGCACGTGATCGATATAGCGCCGGTCCCACAACGGCTCAAAAAGGGCATTGGCGAAGCGGAACGCCAGGATGTTCTGAACGGTGTCCTTGCCCAGGTAGTGGTCGATACGGTAGATCTGGCGCTCCTGGAAAGCAGAGGTGAGCATCTCATTCAGGGCGTGCGCCGATTTAAGATCGTGGCCGAAGGGTTTCTCCAGGACGATGCGGGTGCAATTGGGGTCAGCGGACAATCCAGCCTCAGCGATCCCATGCACGATGGTCTCCACCATGGCAGGCGGCGTGGCCTGGTAGAAGATGCAATTTCCGGGGGTCTCCCAGTCTTCTTTGTGCGCGTCCAGGCGAACTTTGAGGGTTTCGAAGGTCTTAGGGTTCTTGAAATCCGCCGAGAGATAGAACAGGTGTGAGGCGAACTTGTCCCAGTCGTCCTTGGATAGGCTCTGCCGTGAAAACTTGCTGACGCCCTGGCGCAGGTGTTTGCGAAATTCCTCGTCGCTCATTTCCTTGCGGTCGAGGCCGATGATGGCGTATTGTTCGGGCAGCCAGCCGTCCAGGCACAGGTTGTAAAGCGCCGGGACCAGTTTCCGCCAGGTGAGGTCGCCCCCCGCACCGAAGATAGCCAGGTTGGTTGGAGCTGGATGCAGATCAGATGTCATGATTGGCTTCCCAGTGTGTGTGGAATGTACCATCTTCATCGATGCGCTCGTACGTATGGGAGCCAAAGAAGTCCCGCTGGGCCTGGATCAGATTGGCCGGGAGCCACTCGCTGCTGTAAGCCTCCAGGTAGGCCAGCGCCAGCATCATGCCGGGCGCGGGGATCCTGGATTCGGCGGCGGCACTTATCACGGCCTGCAAATCCTCACGCCGGCCTATCACCGCCTGGCCCAGTTGAGGGTCCAACAACAGATTGGCCAGATCAGGTTGGCTCTTATAGGCCTTACGGAACTCTTCCAGCAGAGCCGAACGGATGATACAGCCGCCGCGCCAGATGCGGGCCACGGCCTCCAAATCCAGGTCGTAGAGGTATTCCCGAGAGGCCATGCTGAGCTGGGCCAGACCCTGAGCATACGTGATGATCATGCCAGCATAGAGGGCGGCGCGCAAATGCTTCAAAAATTTCTTTGGGTCCGCCTGAATCTCCCGCCGCTGCTCGGCGAGCTTGTGGCTGGCCGTCTTGCGTTCATCCTTGATGGCGGACATCTGCCGCATGGCCACGGCGATATCGATGTTGGGGACCGGGGCACCCAGGTCCATGGCGTCCTGAGAAGTCCACATGCCGGTACCCTTCTGTTTCGCCTGGTCCAAAATCATGTCAATGAGATCATTACCGGTTTTATCATCCTTCACTGTGAATATTTTAGCGGTGATCTCGAGCAGATAAGAATTCAGTTCGGCCCGGTTCCAGGAATCAAAGGCGGCGTGGATGGCCTCGTTTTCCAGACCCAGACCGCGTTTCATCAAGTCATAGGTCTCGGAAATAAGCTGCATGACGCCGTATTCAATGCCGTTGTGCACCATCTTGACATAGTGCCCGGCCGAGCCGGGACCCAAATAGGCCACACAGGGATCGCCGTTGACCTTGGCCGCGGCGGCCTCAAAGACCGGCCTCACGCGCTCATAGGCGGTTTCGGGACCACCGGGCATCATGCTGGGACCGTGGCGGGCGCCACTCTCGCCGCCGGAGATGCCCACACCCAGAAAATGTATGCCTTTGCCGGTGAGGTCTTTGGCCCGCCGGTTGGTGTCGGTGAAATGCGAGTTGCCGCCATCGATGATCAGATCCCCCTGCTCCAGGTGAGGTACGAGGTCACCGATCACGGAATCTACCGCTGCGCCGGCCGGCACCAGCATCATCGCTGCCCGAGGGGGCCTCAGCGCAGCCACAAATTCCTGGATGTTCGTTGCGCCCGAGATGTCCCGGCCCTGGGCCTGCTCCTGGAGCGCCTTGATTTTGTCCCCGTCTTTGTCGAAGCCGACGACGGAAAAGCCCTGGCCGGCCATATTGAGGACGAAGTTTCGTCCCATCACCCCCAGGCCCACCATGCCGATATCGAATTTACCTGTGTTCATTTTTCTCCTTTACTCCATAATAGACACAAAGCCTTGCGAAGGTTTACTTTGATGTGCTTCTTTTGCAAAGGATACACCTTCCTACCAATCATCAAAAATGGATGAGTTACCTGAACCTTCGCAAGGCTGTACAGAAACTACCGATCCCAAACCTCCCGAAGGTCAGCAGTTGGATTTACGTCGTGGTTGCGCTGCCTTAAGAGGATTCTGTCCGGTCTGGTTTTCGATGAAACCTTCGGGAGGTTGGCCGGCAGCGAGTTTCCGAATGCTCTCATATAAACCTTGCGAAGGTTTATGTTGACGTACCTCTTTCGTAACAGAATGTGCTATCCCAACGACCATCAAGAATGGATGGATTGCCTGAACCTTCGCAAGGCTGGGCGGGTTGAATCTACAGCGACAGTCCAAACTCCTCCAGAGCCTGGCGGGTGCTCCTGTAACCGGTATGCACAATACCCTTCATCCCCAGGCCGCGAGCCACGTCCACAAACATGGGGCGGTCTTCGATGTAACCGAACGCTCGGGCTCAGCCTGGGAGATATCCAGGGCGATGCGATACATATCCTCATCCGGCTTGCGGTAATGGACGAAACAAGAGGAAACGAAAAAATCCATGAACTCAGCCAGGCCGAACTTTTCAATGCGGTGGACGGTCAGCTCACGCCCCTCGTTGCTGACGGCACCCACATGCAGGTGGTAGCGGTCTTTGAGGTCCCGGATCAGCTCGATCATATCCGGATACGGTTCGGATTGTGCGAACATGAAGGCGCGAAACTCATCCCGCGA
>DASQQR010000121.1:0-3013 GCA_035643335.1 Anaerolineales bacterium | reverse complement strand
CCGGATGAGCAAAATCATGTGGGATATGTTTACCGGAAGCGCCCCTTACCGGGACATCTTTTACCGGTTCTTCCATCCCGCGTTCTGGAGCCAGTTCTTTTGGTATTTAAGTTATTCGCTTTTCATCGGAAGGTCATAATGAAAACAGGTGCTTTGGGGAAACTTTTCCAGCCTGGAGAGATCATTTTTCGGGAAGGGAAACCGGGGGACTGTATGTTTGTCATCCAGGACTGGCTCATCGGATCCCGGTGTCGATATCGATATCCAGTTGTAGGTACTCCACGCCCTTAACGTCACCATTTTTGGCAAGTCTTTTTAACTCGGTCTTGCCGGAAGGGACCACGACTACATACGTCCCGGATGGCAGCTCCACCCGGTAAGTCCCATCTGGGTTGAAAGGCACCATCTGGACCGGGGTCTTCCCATCCTATTAGAATATCTGTATTGATCGGGAGGTGAACACCTCCGCTGGTGGGCGAAGGAGTCATCCCCAGCTCTGGGACGTGCTCCACCGGCAAAAGCGGCACATATCAGTTTTTTTTGTTGTTCGGGTGGAAGAAGTTAGAATTAGATGGCAATTATGACAAATGCAATACATCAGCTATTATGTGGTAATCTTCAATTAATCTTAATCTCTAATTAGCCGTACCTCATCATCAACAAGTGGAGTAGCCACACTGGAACAATATCGTCTGGAAGACCACGATGAAACTGTTCTATGAGATCATGTACCGCTACTTCCGCGCACCTTGGGACATTGGCGCCCGGGAGGAACTCATGTCGCTGGTGGAAAGCGGACGCATCAAGCCGTGCCGCGCCATTGACCTCGGCTGTGGCACAGGGGCAAATGCGGTCTATCTTGCCCAGAAAGGCTTTGAAGTGACTGGTGTGGACTACGCCAAAGCCGCTATCGAAAAGGCGCGGGCGCGGGCCAAAGAGGCGGGCATGCAGGTCAACTTCATGGTGGATGACCTGACGAACCTGCGCCACGTCTCGGGCACATTTGACTTCTTGCTCGACTATGGCACATTGGATGATTTGCGTCTTTATCAGCGAGAGTCATACACCCATTACATGCTCACGTTAACCCATTCAGGTAGTCATTACCTGCTTTGGGGCTTTGAATACCCAATGCGCTGGTGGGAAAAGTTCGTGCCTTTCTACGACGTTCCTTTCTACCCCGGGGAGATCGAACATCGCTTCGGTCAGTATTTCGAAATCGAAAAGATTGCGAGCAAGGTTGATTATTCTAAATGGCCGCCGGGTTATGCGGTTTATCTCATGACACGCAAAGGAGAAACAATAAAATGAAAAGCTGGTTCACCTCTCTAACCGGAGCGGTCACGCTTTCTGCGATTGCCTTGCTCATGGAACTGTGGCGCGCCTTTGTGGACTTTCAATACGAGTATTCGACTTTTCTCAATAGTGCGGGCGCACTGTTGGTCGGCGCATTGCTGTACACAGCCTTTTTCGGTGGTTGGGCCTGGACGCTGCTGCTTGCGATGCGCGCGAGTCGCAGCGCACTGATCGCTGCGCTCATCCTCAACCTGCTGATTTTGCTTGCCATCCCCATTGGCGCGCTGGTCGCTTATTGCCCTTCGCCGTGCCTCGAGCTTTGGCCCCTGATGGAACTGGCAAACTGGATCAACCTGCTCTTTGGGTTGCTGGCTACCGTTGCGCTGGCGCTTCAGCTGCGCCAATCCAAGGCAGCCAGCTAACAACGGCTTGCACCCGAGGCGGCATCTGTTCAACCACAAATGCGATGCCTGCGTGGATGATGATGGGTTTTGGTTTGATCGTACCGTTGTTACTGATTGGTCTGCTCGTTTACGCCCTGGGCGTGCGGCCACAGTTCAATCAAACTGGCCCGGCTCAAAGCAGCCAAACTCCGGTGGAAATCCTGAAAGCACGCTACGCGAGTGGGGAAATCACCCGCGAAGAGTACGATCAGGTGCGCCGGGACCTGGAAGCGTGAGCCAGTCAAGCCTGGTTTGCCGGCCTGCATCGGCCGTCCGTGACTTCACGGGTTGCGACCAGTGCGTAACCATGCGGCCATGCTGCCGGGAGCTGAGCGGCTTCCGGCAGCATGGTGCTCTCCTTAATCGGGCTGGCGAGACTGGCCCGCCACCAAGTTCGCGACTACGGTCGAGCCAGCCAGGCGGGAGCAATCCTCGCGAGTGCGGGCGTGGTGCTAATCATTGCCAGCAAAAACCTGCCTTCGAGCACGCCAGAAGCGACCGGGTGGAATGTGTTCTATCTTGGTGGGTTACTCCTGGTCATCGGCTCGCTCCTCTTTAGCACCGTCGCGTTGCGCAAATCGTGGCTCTTCGGGGCTCCACTCCTGGCGATAGGCGTGTTAGGTATTTCGAATATGGTCTTCTTGATGGGCCCGTTCAAGGTAACAGGATACGAATATGTCGGCACGGTGTTGCTCCCAATATTGATCGGGTTCAGCTGGACCGTCCTGGGGTACGCGCTCTGGTCCTACGAAGCGAAAGCCAGCAACGCTGCACACCTAGAAGGAATCTGACACGCTAACCACCCTGTACCACGACGGGGACAATGTAAATGATCGATCGCTCTCACGATCGCTGATCTGAAGCTTGGCTGTGCGGTTTGATGGTGCGAACATCAACCGGAGAACCGTGGAGAATGTGGTAAGGGCTGGACTGCATATCGAACGGGTAGAGGACTTGGACCGGATGGGTATGATCAAGTTCGTTATTACTTTCGCAGCACGGATAACAGGATCAGATTTAGATCCCGAATTTTAGCCAGGACCCCGTGCAAGGCGGCTTGATCAACGATGGTGCCACTGAGAAAGGTGTTGCCCTGATCATCGCATGCCAGCTCCAGGCCATCGAACCAGGCCGCCCACTGCTCTGAAAGAGATTGGGCAACCTTAAACTCATATACGGCAGGTCCATCCATTGCCTGCCGTCCCGCGCTGCCCCCCGACTGTTTTTGAAACCTATGGAATGAATTGATCTCCTTCAATCGTTTTACCTCCGAA
>DASQQR010000120.1:0-6177 GCA_035643335.1 Anaerolineales bacterium | reverse complement strand
GCGATGGCGCGCGGGGCAAAGTCAACCCCGGTCACCTGCCAGCCGTTGCGGGCCAGGGTGATCACGTTGGTGCCCGTACCGCATCCCAGGTCCAGGGCCTGGCCGGCGGGGTGGCTCTCGATAAAGGCCAGCAGCTCAGGCGGCGATATGCCGGTATCCCAAGGAGGTTCCCGGTAATACCATAGGTTGAAAAATATCCGGCGTAAGATTTTCACAAAGTGTTATTATATCTTTGACAAGGAAAACAACTTACCTTACAATCAAGCAGTTTGATTTTTAATACTCGGTGCAAAAACCTGTAGTAGCCGCATCCCCATGCGGCGGGGAAGGGCATGGGGATGCCCTTCCTACATTCTCGCACTACGCAGCAGTTAGGAGACTCCCAACCACATGAAAGAATATACCACCGAATTTATTCGCAACCTCGCTTTGGTCTCTCACAGCGGGGCTGGCAAGACAATGCTGGCGGAAGCCTTTTTGCACTTTACCGGGGTGACGACCCGTTTGGGGAGGATCGAGGACGGGAGCACGGCAGCCGATTTTGAAGATGAGGAGATCCGGAGGGGGCTGTCCCTTTCCACCGCGGTGATCCCGGTTGAATACAAGGATCACAAGATAAATTTCCTGGACACGCCCGGCTATACCGACTTCGTCGGAGAAGTCATTTCCGCTTTGAGCGTCTCGGATGGCGCCGTCGTGGTCGTGGATGCGGTCGCCGGAGCGGAGGTCGGCACGGAGATCGCCTGGTCGTACTGCAATGAATTCAATCTGCCCCGATTTGTGGTCATCAACAAGATGGATCGCGATAACGCCAACTTCCGAAGGGCAGTGGACTCGGTCCAACAACTATCCGAAGCGCGCTTGATCCCGTTACAGCTGCCTTGGGGAGAAAAACAGGACTTCAAAGGTGTGATCGATTTGTTGACCATGAAGGCTTACCCGGGCGATGGCAAGAGCGCCGAAGAAATCCCGGCCGAGTTCAGTGACGAAGCCGAGAGCGCCCACATGGAATTGGTCGAGGCGGCCGCCGAGGGCAAGGACGAGCTCCTGATGAAGTACCTGGAGGGGGAGGAGCTCAGCCCGAAAGAAGTTATGCAGGGATTGAAGGGTGCCATCCTGGAGGGCGCTTATCTACCCGTTTTCGTGTCCGCCGCGACCGCTGAAACCGGCCTTGCCCCTCTCCTGGAGGCGATGGTCGAATTGATGCCCTCCCCAGCGGACGTGCCCCCGGCGAGAGCCCAGGGCAAGGAAGGGGAGGAGGAGCTGGCCGCTTCCTCCGCCGGGCCATTGGCGGCTTACGTTTGGAAAACGACGGCCGATCCGTTCGTCGGAAAGATCAATTATTTCCGGGTTTACTCCGGTCTGCTCAGATCGGATAGCCGGGTGTGGAACCAATCCAAGAGCGTCGAAGAGCGCCTGGGGAGCCTGATCGTGCTGCGGGGTAAGGAGCAGATCAACGTCAGCCAGGTGCATGCCGGCGATATCGCCTCCGTCCCGAAATTGGGCAGCACTTCTACTGGGGACACCTTGTGTGACCGCGGCCATCCGCTCGAACTTCCCGTGCCGGAATACCCCAGCGCGCTGTACCGCGTGGCGGTCACTCCCAAGACGCAGGCGGATTCCGCCAAGATCAGCCCTACCCTGACCCGCCTGTGCGAAGAAGACATGACCCTGTCCTGGTACCAGGAGCCCAGCACCAACCAGACCATCCTCCAGGGCATGGGCGGGCAACACATTGACGTGGCCATCCGCAAGGCCGAATCCAAGTTCCAGACCGGCCTCAATACGGAGGAACCGCGCGTGCCTTACCGGGAGACGATCACCAAGAACGGTTATTCCCAATACCGCCATAAGAAGCAAACCGGCGGCGCGGGCCAGTTTGCCGAGGTCTATATGCGGGTGGAGCCTCTGAAAGAGGAGGAGTTCGAGTTCGTCAACGAGGTCTTCGGTGGAGCCATCTCCGGCAACTTCATGCCGGCCATCGAAAAAGGCGTGCGCAATGTAATGAGGGCCGGCGTCCTGGCGGGATACCCGGTGGAGAACGTCAAGGCGGTGGTCACCGACGGCAAGGAACACCCGGTCGATTCCAAGCCGGTGGCCTTTGAGATCGCCGGCCGGGAAGCCTTCAAACTGGCGGTTAAGGATGCGGCCCCTGTAATGCTCGAGCCGATCATGACCGTGGAGATCACCGTGCCCGAGGCGAATATGGGCGATGTGCTAGGCGATTTGAACACCCGCCGGGCGCGCGTGCAGGGCATGGATACCCAGAGAGGCCGCTCGATCGTGAAGGCCCAGGTTCCGTTGGCCGAGATGCAGCGCTACACCACCGATTTGCGCTCCATCACCGGCGGGCGCGGCGTGTTTACCATGGAATTCTCCCACTACGAGGTCGTTCCTGCCCATATTGCCCAGGACGTGATCACGGCCCGGCAGAAGGAAATAGCCGCCGCCCGCGAAGAATAGCCTTGTAGTCGAATAGTCTTTAGTCTAGTAGTCTAGTAGTCCAGTAGTCCAGTAGTCAAACTTCGTTCCCGGCCTCAACGCTCTTCCCGGTTGGTCTTTGCCTGGTTGCGACGCTCTGGCGTCGTAACCCCGTCCCCGGCGCTCTGCGCCTATCGCCATCTGCATCCCCACATTTCCCTGCTTCTGAAATCAGCAAACCCGAGGTGGGTGAATTTTGATAATTCCCCGGGGTAAAAACGAAAGGAAACGAATATCCGTAAAGCCGAGATTAAGCGGCAGTTAAGGGTTCGTCAAGGAAATCGTATCAGCCGCATGCAGAAACCAAAGCGATTCTTGTCTTCCTATTAAGAGAAGCGGAAAGAGGGTAGCATCACGCTCATCCATGCTTGCCTGAGAATGGGGCATAAAGACGAAAAAACCGCGCAAGTTGGTTCAGGATCGGAGCAAAAATGGGGACAAGCGGGCTATCTTGGGTCGAAGCGGGAGGCTCGCGTGTGTATCCGCTACTGGCCCTGGCAATGCGGGTGTCCTCACCAATACACACAGGCAAGCTACCAGTGAGTTTTCCGTCCAAAACGAATAGGAAATGAATGACTACAATCCCATGGAATTAAGCTCCACTTAATTACATTCGTTTTGAAACGAATATTCTAGGTGACATTTGAGGCTGAATTTGGTAAATTAAATCACGGAACCTGGAGTGGCCGGGCAGTGTAATTAAGCTGAAAGCGCGAGACCAGGAGAGCTGCGGTGATGGGCCGGCCAAAATGCCTGACTGGTATGTAGAGGAGGTATGTCCCCCGAGAAACTGGAATTATCCTCCGACCTGGAATGGATGCTGCTGAGCGGGCAGGTCGAGGAATCGACGCTGATATCCGGGTTGGTGCACGCTGAGTTCGCCAACCTGTACCGCCTGGCGCTATCCATCCTCGAAGATCCGGATACGGCCAGGGCGGCTGCGAGAGAGGCCATTTCCCAGGCAGTTTTAAACGCCCACCGCTATGACGGCCAGGTGGGGGTCCAGACCTGGCTGTACTCGCTTACCCGGGAAGCGTGCCAAACCCGGTTGGCTGCTCATGAGGACCCAGGTCATGCGATCACGGAGTTTTCCCCGGGCGACCTGCAGCAGGTGGCGGCTGAAATACAGGCTGGTATTGAAAAGCGGCGGCAAGGGTTGAAGCGGTGGAAGGTAATCCAGCAAATCGTGTTGGTTGCGGTGGCTAGCGCGCTGGTTATCTTTGCGGCCATGAGGATCGATGTCCATACCCCAACACCGCAGCCGCCGACAGCCAGGCCACGAAATGTCGTCGTAACCAGGATGGTCTACGTGCAGCCGGCACAAGCGCCCACGGCAACGGGGACCCCATTCCCGGAACGAGCCATCCTGTACGAGGCCGAGCCCGGCGATACGTTGGAGAAGATCTCCGGCCGGGTGGGGGTTGATGCTGAAATTCTGTCCTCTTTGAACGCCATTCCCCCTGACCAGGAACTCGACCCCGGGCAAAAGGTGATGATCGGCATCGGCGCGCCGCCGCTGGCGATGATCACACCCACCCCGGTCACCCCTGCTCCCTCGCTTGAACCACTCACAACCGAATCTTCGTACCAGGAAATCCTGCAGCGCGTGGATGAGAGCAAAAGCAACTGGCATACCTTGTGGGCGGATGCAGTGGAAATCGATTATGGCCCCAATGGATTTATCGGGCCGCCGCAGATCAAGCGAAATCAGGTCTGGATCAGCCAGCCCTGGTACAGCCTTTTGCTGATTGGGGACTCGAACGAGCGCGTATCCCAGGCCTGGCGGAGGGTCTCCGATAAAGTTTACTCAGGGGACCTGGAAACCGGCAAAAGGACATTATCCAATTCAGGTACGCTCGGTTTCGCCGAAGTGGTGAATGGTATGCTCTATCCCGACCGGTACATATTTGGTCCGGTGGACCGCTCTCGTTTCCCTCCGGAAGGGGAAATGGAAAACCTCGGGGCTGAGCAGATCGCCGGACGCCAGAGCCTGGCTTTCGATTGGTACTACGACAATCCCTATGATCAATCCAGCCAACCATATCACCTGGGCCGCTTTTGGGTCGACACAAGCACCGGCGTGATCACCCGCTGGCAGCAATTCATCCAGGGGCATCCTGAACTGCTGCTCAAAGATATCGTTATCCTGGATATCGCTTTTGACGTAGATTTTTCCAATGCCCTCTTTGACCAGCACCAATCCTTTCCCACAAAATTCGCTTTAGATTACCGCGGCACCCCCGAACCTCCCGGAGCAACCTTCTCGATTCCTCCCGAATTAGTCCTCACCGGGCGGACGCCCTTGCCGAAGATCTCGCCTCCACCAGGCTTCGATCCTTCTCAAAGCCCCCTTACCTTTGAGTGGAGCGACACCAGCGCCCTTGACAGCGACCGGAGCACACAGGCGGATCTGTTCGCCGGCGATTACTATTTGGGCCGGATTGAATTCGTCCATCCCGACAACAGTGTACTGTGCGACCGCTCGCCAGATGGAGCGTGGCTGGCTTACAGCGAATGGCTGGCAGGGAGCCAGGGGACAACGCCCCTGCGCTGGTTCAATCTATCCAATCTCGAGGAAATGTACCAGGCCTTTTCCCGGCTGGATATCTATGATCTTGCCTTTTCGCCGGACGGCCGTCGCTTGGCCGTGGTCGCCTGTGAAATCGAGGTGACCCGGGATTGCCGGCTGTATCTCTTCGATACCCGGACGACGGAGGCGGCGAAAATCCTGGATCTTACTGTCGGTGAAGGCCTTGCCTGGAAACCGGACGGTGAACAGATCGCCTTTTTGGGGATACTTAAAGATAGCGGTGTAACTCAGCAGGAGGTGGTTGTGGTGGCAGTCCGATCAGGGGAAGTGGTATACCGGGGCCAGATGGACTGGACGACCAACAGCCCCCCGGCGGATGCCCCTACCCACGATTGGGGGGTAGAATTCCCAGCCCGGCGGCAGGGGTTGGAGAAATGCGAGGCGGCTCCCTAATTAATGGGAATTTCGCCGGTTTCGGATTGGGTTAATTGAACCGCTGATTCACGCAGATGGACGCTGATTTTGACTCAATACCCGGGGACGATGAATGCGTCCATCAACATTGTGCAGGAGGTTCGAAAGCAGGGACGAGTTTTGGAAAGAGGCAAAGGTGGGCTGGACCGGCCGGGCTGGGAGCAATTTGATCCACAGCCCGGCCAGTCGTTACCGGGACCGGTTTGGCGAGGTTGGCCTTGCTGGCGTTGGCGTTGGATATTCGGTTGTTAAGACGTCCTATTCTTTGTCAAGTCCCAATTTTGGAATTAGGACTGGGGAGTCGCCTGACAGGTGCAACACTCTCCTGAGGGGCTTCGATCAATCCCTTCAAAGCCCTTGGATAGCTTTCTTGAATTGATGCCTGACGACTGATCTACCTGCGCTTCAGTACTAGGTGGAAGGCAAACGGCCAGGTGATCAACGTCAGGCGGGCGCTACACTTTCGGACGCGGGTGTTGGCGGTGATATTGGCGATAGTCTTCGACGTTCACAAAGAACGGACGCTGGTAACGCCACATGTCGTAGAGGATGTTGGTCACAAAATCGCGAGCGATGGCGACCAGGGCAACATAATGACCTTTGCGAGGTGGCTTGCGGGCTTTGATGGTTTGATACATCTTGCGGTACTTCGGCACTCGCTGGCTCAAGTGCAGCGCCAGCATGACGGCAGC
>DASQQR010000119.1:0-3654 GCA_035643335.1 Anaerolineales bacterium | reverse complement strand
GAACACCGCCACTGGCCTGTGCCCATTGTGATTTCCCACCTGGGCCTGGACCCCAAAGAGTTGGAGAGCACTTATTGAAATTGCGAATGGAAAACCCTTGTTATTGGAAAGACTTTTATCACACGCCGATATCTTCATTCCACAGCTCGGGGTGAGCGGTGATGAACTCTTGCATCAGCTGGATGCACTCATCCAGGTCCAGGATTTCAAGCTGCACCCCGCGGGAACGGACGTACGCCTCGGGTCCCTGGAAGGTCTTATTCTCACCAATCACCACCCTGGGGATCTTATACAGCAGCACGGTGCCGCTGCACATATCGCAGGGAGAAAGGGTGGAGTAGAGAACAGATCTACGGTAATCAGCTGCCGCAAGCCGGCCGGCGTTTTCCAGGCAGTCCATCTCAGCATGCAGGATAGGACTGCCTTTCTGCACGCGGCGGTTGTGCCCGCGGCCGACGATTTTTCCGTCAAGCACCAGCACGGAGCCAATCGGGATGCCCCCCTCTGCCAGCCCTATTCGAGCCTCCTCTATGGCGGCTGCCATATATTCATCCATAGGTTCCTCCTTTTTTGGTTGAAGGTTGCATACTTTATTCCCGTCGGTATGGCTTGAGATAAGCCCCTGGGTATGAAATATAGCGGCCCAATAACGCCAGAGCGGCGATCGTCACCAGGTAGGGCAGCGCCAGGAAGATCTCAAAGGGCAGCTTGAAGCCCATCGTTTGCAGGCGTAATTGCAAGGCAAAGACGCCACCAAAAAGCAGGGCACCCAGAGCGGCCCGCACCGGCTGCCAGCGAGCAAAGATGACCAGCGCGATGCACACCCAGCCACGTCCCGCGATGATCCCTGGGGTAAATGCCCCCAGTTGCGCCAGGGATAGGAAGGCGCCACCGATCGCCATCAGGCCGCCGCCCAGCCCCAGGACCGTATAGCGAATGCGGAAGACGTTCAGACCGGCGGCATCAACTGCCTCTGGATTCTCCCCAACGGCGCGGACATTCAGGCCAACCGAGGTGCGGAAGAGCAACCACCAGCTCAACGGCACCAGTACCAGGAACGCGATGTAGGTGAGCAGATACTGGCTGAAAATATCCCCCAGCACGGGAATGCCTTGAAAGGGCGTGAGCTGTGGAAATGGATCGATGGATGGCAGGACCGGACGCTCGCCGAATACCATGCGGAAACCGAATAAGGATAATCCGGTGCAGAGTAAGGTAATCCCCAGCCCGGAGACGTGCTGGTTCACTCCCAATTGCACAGCGAAAAAGCCCATCAACAGGCCCATGACGATACCAGCCAGGACGGCACTGAGAAGCCCGATCCATAAGTAAGCAGCCATACCGGCCTGGTGCGCTTGATAGGCGACCGTAAAGCCGACGAACGCTCCCAGGAACATAATCCCCTCGATTCCCAGGTTCAAGATGCCGGAGCGTTCGGTGAAAACCTCACCAATTGAGGCATATACAAGAGGCGTGGCGACCCGCAAGGTGGCGGCGATCAAACCGATCAGGAATGTAACGGAGAGTATCTCATCCATGCACCTACTCCTGGGGAGCACCACTCGGGGGTTGCAGGGAGAAGCGGTAATTTTGCAACAGCAGCATAGCCAGTGTAACCAGCAGCAGGGTCGCCAGGAGCACATCGCCCAGATAGGCCGGTACCCCCAGGGCGCGGCTCACGGTCTGGGAGCCGGTGTCCACCACTCCAATAAAAAGAGCCGCGGCCGCCACGCCGATGGCGTTCAAAGAGCCCAAGGTGGCGATGATGATTCCGGTATAGCCATAGCCTGGCGAGATGGCATCGATCAGGTGAAAGTGGATGCCAGCTACTTCACTGGCTCCCGCCAGGCCTCCGATGCCCCCGCTGATCAGGGCCACAATCATGATGGTCCGGTCAACATGGATGCCAGAAAAGCGCGCTGCCTCCATGTTCAAACCCACCGCCCTCATCTTCCAACCAAACGAAGTGCGGTTGAGTACAAACCAGAGGGCGATGATGATCAAGATGGCAAGAATAAAGCCCAAGTGCAGTCGCGAGCGGGGGACCAAGCGGGGGAATATGGCGCTGGCGGCGATCTCCGGCGATTGGGGCCATTGGGAGATGGGGTTCCGCCAGGGTCCGTTGAGAAGGGCGCTGACGAAGAAGATGGCCACGTAATTGAGCAGGAGTGTGGTCACGACCTCGTCGATTTTCAAACGGACTTTCATAAACGCAGGAAGAGCAGCCCATCCCAGGCCAGCTAAAAAACCGCCGATCACGATGAGCGGCAAGGCGATCCAGGCTGGAACGCCGCCCATCTGCAGGCCAATCGCCGTGGCAGCCGTGGCGCCCATATAAAGCTGTCCTTCCACGCCGATATTCCAATACCCACCGGCGAAGGCGAACGCCACGGCCGCGCCGGTCATCAGCAGTGGGGTGGCTTTGACCAGCACTTCGATCAACCGAACCGGATTTGAAAGGGGGTCGAGCAGGAAATAGTATGCGGCTTGCAGCGGGCTGGCGCCCACTGCGATCACAAAGCTCGACGTCAGCAGGAAGGTGACGAGCACACTGGCGATAGGGACCAGGGTCCTTAACCACAGCGGCGCTGGCAAACGTTCGACCTGAAGCCTCATATCGGCTGCACCCCGGCCATCAGCAGGCCCAATTCTTCTGGCGTAGCGCCATCCGCCGGCCTGATCGCCATGATCCTGCCTTCGAAGAGCACTGCAATCGTATCCGATAGCTGCATGATTTCATCCAGATCTTCTGAGATCAGCAGAATGGCAGCACCGTCTGCGCGTTGCTCCAACAGCTTGCTGCGCACGTACTCAGTAGCAGACACATCCAACCCGCGGGTGGGCTGTGCCACCACCAGGACCCTGGGTCTCTGCGCCAATACCCGCGCCAATACCACCTTTTGCAGGTTGCCCCCGGACAGGGTGTGCATGCGATCGTCTGGAGAAGCCTTGATCTGGTACTCTTTGATAAGCGCCTGAGCGAAGCGGCGGATGGCTATGCGGTCCAGGTAGCCGCGGCGGCTGAACCGATCCAACTGCTCGATGGCAATATTCTGCGCCACAGTCATCTGCCCGATCACATTTGCCCGGCTGTCCTCGGGGATGCGCCCCAAGCCCGCCGCCATCCTGGCTTTGGCGTCCGAGTGGGTGACGTCCCGATTAAAGACCAGTATCCTGCCCTGAGTCACCGGGCGCGTGCCGGCAAGCACTTCCGCCACCTCGGTTTGCCCGTTTCCGGAGACGCCCGCCAGGCCGAGGATCTCTCCGGCGTGCACACTCAGGGAGATATCCTTGAGTGCGGGCAGTCCCTTATTGTTTAATGCCGTTATGCCGTCCAGTACCAGGGCCGCAGGGCGCTGGTTCTGCTCTTCAGACTTGCGAATGACGCCGAAGGTAGAACGCCCAACCATCATACGCGCCAGCTCGCTGGAGTTGGTTTCCCTGGTCGGTAAGGAATCCACAACCCTGCCGAGACGCAGGACGGTAACGTGATCGGTAATCGCCATGACCTCATTTAGCTTGTGGCTGATGAATACCACGGAAAAGCCCTTCTCTTTGAGACCCTTCAGGCTCTTGAACAGCTGTTCCACTTCCTGGGGGGTGAGCACGGCGGTGGGTTCATCCATCACCAAGATCCTGGCATCCCGGTACAGC
>DASQQR010000118.1:0-10154 GCA_035643335.1 Anaerolineales bacterium | reverse complement strand
CGCTTGCCGTGGGGTTGCATCTGGTGGCGGTCAGCGGAACGGCAGTCCTCCCTCCCAAGGAAGTTCCTCATTTGGTAGACAGCCAGGGACGTTTCCTCAATAACGCTGCGCTGGCAGGACTTCGATACTTTTTTTCAAAGGTAATCAAGGAGGAACTCGCTAGGGAGATCACTGCTCAATTTGAGCGTTTTGCGGAGACTGGGCTTCCCTTATCCCATGTGGATGGTCACCTCCATATGCACGTTCATCCAACGATTTTCAATCTGGTCTTGCCTCTGGCGGCACAATACGGCGCCCGCGGCCTTCGGCTACCCCGAGATGACGCTCGCTTGGCTCTAAGGTATGACGCTAAGCATGTGGGAACTAAGATTCTTTGGGCAGTAGTCTTCGGTTTGCTTTCCAGATGGTGCTCGCGGCAAATGGAGACTCATCCGCTAGTATTAACGCAAAATGTTTATGGACTTATGCAATCCGGACAGATGCATGAACATTATGTTGTTAACCTGCTGAACCAATTATCTGTGAAATCAGCCGAGATTTATTTCCACCCGGATCTGGAAACCCGGACTCATGCCCTGGGTCCTAACCACCTGGACTTTGAAACCCTGGTAAGTCCCAGGATCCGGCGGCTGGTGGAAGAAAGGGGTTTAATCTTGGCCACATATCCCACGCTACAAGGAATTGGGGGTTGACAAACATGTTGCTGGCTCTGTTCATGGCACTAACGATGGCAAGTTGGATCTACTGGATTGTAGCTTGGTGGTTAGCGCGAATTTTCTTCAGCTCCGCGCCCGCATATCACTTGAACTTTGCCCCGCCGGTTTCAATTCTTAAGCCGGTCAAGGGACTGGATCACCAGGCATATGAGAATTTTGCTAGCTTCTGCCAACAAGATTACCCGGAATATGAATTACTCTTCGCCATGGCCGATCCCACGGACGAGGCGGTTAGCGTTATTGATCAGCTCAAACAGGAATATCCACAAATTCAGATCCGGACATTAATTGCACCGGATCATGGAACCAACCACAAAGCTAGCCTGCTGCACACTTTAGCGCTCCAGGCTCGTCACCAGGTGCTGGTGGCCAGTGATAGCGATATGCGCGTCACCCCGGACTACTTGCGCCGGGTAGTGGCACCCTTGAGCGATCCGCAGGTGGGTCTGGTAACCTGCCCCTACAAGGGCGAGAATCCCTCAACTTTCACTGCTCGCCTGGAAGCCTTGCACATGGGAGTCACCTTTCTACCCTCTGTCCTGGTCGGCCGGCGCGTCCTCAAAATGCGTTTTGCCATGGGCGCCACGGTGGCTCTTCGCAAGAAGCATCTTAACCAAATTGGGGGCTTTGCTGCCATCGCCGATTATTTGGCCGACGACTATCAATTAGGAGTCCGCATTGCGAATCTTGGCCTTCGGGTTCATATGTCGGATTACATAGTCGCCAGCATCTTGGGCGCAACCACCTTTTCCGAACAGTGGCATCGCGAGGTTCGCTGGGCTCATTGCAACCGGGTGAGCCGCCCTCTCGAGTACCCTGGAATTTTGCTCAGCTTCAGCACGCCCCTGGCCTTCACGATATTGCTGGTTTCGGCTTTCTCCACTTTAGGCTGGTGGACCCTGGCGACCTCCCTGACTTTGCGTTGGACAGTGGGATGGCTGATTACCGGGACCACAAAGGATGAGGAAGGGCGCCGGTGGCTATTCTGGTTGCCGATTCGCGATATGTTAAGCGCACTGATCTGGTGTGCCGGCTTTTTGAGTCGGCGGGTCATCTGGAGGGGTGAGCAATTTATGCTCCGATCCGATGGCCGGCTCGTTTCGGCCGAATCCCACCGGCCGGCCGAGACCTCTACTCCTGAGACGAGCACGCACCTTAGGGCAGCCATTAAAGATCTCGATGCTTATCTGAGACATTACTATAACATTGTTGATAAAAAAATACGGAGCCGAAGAGAAATTAGCCTGAATCTTCGCCGGCTGCTCTTTATCCTTTTGCTGATCGGGTTCACTGCCCTGGTGGTGACTCGTTTCGCCAACGCGCAGCAGCTGATCCATACCTTGCTGCATGGCATCTGGCATTGGGTAGTAATTGGCGTTCTACTGCATATCCTATACTTTTTCCTCGATGCGGTTCTTTACAAATATAGTTTCGCCACCGTGGGGGTCGAGAGCCGGGCAGTCGAATTGTTTCCGGTCGTCCTTTCATCCATTTTTGTCAACGCTGTCGCGCCAACTGGAGGCGCTGGGGGGGCCGCTCTGTTTGTGGACTACACCACCCGTCATAACCAGTCCGGCCCCAGGACCATGGTTGGGATTGTTTTGAGCCTGATTGCCGACCTGTCAACTTTGATCCCTTTTATTGTGTGGGGTGTGATCTTTTTGAATTCGTATCGGAATCTAAAGATATACGAGACGATCGGCTTTCTCTTCTTTGTGACCTTCATCATCCTCTTGGCCGGGATATTGCTGTTAGCCCATTGGAAACCGCATAGGCTACATCAAGTCTCCCGCTGGTTTCAAAGAGCTGCAAACCGCGCAGGCGGCTGGGTTAAGCGCCCTGATTTGTTGTCCGAGGAATGGGCCGAGAGAACCGCCGGAGAATTCATCGAAGGGGCCAATGCCATATCGGACCATCCAAAGACTTTTGCTATTACCTTGTTCTGGGGGATGGTCCTTCACATCGTTAATCTGGTCGGGCTTTATGCTTTCTTTCTGGCCTACCGCCAACCGGTCAGGTTAGGTACATTGGTAGCAGGATTTTCAATTGGGGTCGTATTTTTCATTGTTACGGTCATCCCTCAGGGCGTAGGGGCGGTCGAGGGGATTATGACATTGATATTTATTTCGATGGGCATTCCCAAAACAAACGCAGCAACGATCACCTTAGTCTTCAGAGGCGTCAACTTCTGGATGCCCGTTGTTTTAGGACTGTTTACTATGAATTGGGTTACCAGCTCTCCACCTCAGGAACAGGCCGGCGACCAGCAGCGACTGGAAGATGGAACACAATAGCTATGCGCATATTAATCGCCACCCAAACTTATTATCCGAAGACAAATGGTCAGGCTGTCTTTGCGGTTAACCTTGCCGAGGGTCTGGCCGACAAAGGTCATCAGGTACTGGTGGTGATGCCTTCTGGCCGCATCCGAGCTCACGTGACCAAGAAAAACGGTGTCGAGATCAGCGCGATTACCGCAGTCCCGCTAATCCCCTTTGATGCAAACGTTCATGTCACACCGCGACCGGGCCCTCAGATTAGATCGATCCTGGATGAATTTCAACCGGAAATTGTACATGTTCAGGATCACTACCCGTTATGTAGAAGCGTGGCACGAGCCGCCGGAAAGCGAGGTTTCCCACTAGTTGGCACGAATCACTTTCTGCCTCGCAATATGATTCCTTTCTTCCCATTTCTTCCTAAATTTCCCCGTGGCCGACAATTCCTTGAGAAGTTGCTCTGGAAGACTGTGGTAATCACCTACAACCATCTGGACGCTGTTACTGCTCCCACAGAAACCGCGGCGCAGATCTTGCGGCATCACGGAATTCGTGTACCTGTACATGCGATCACCTGTGGTGTCGATCTTAATCATTTTCATCCGGATCCAACAGTAGATCGAACGAAACTGCTCGCCAAATATGGCCTGGATCCGGAACGCACAATCTTTCTTTATGTAGGCAGGCTGGATCAAGATAAAGGATTGGATCTTCTGATTGAATCTTTCCACCTATTGAAGCGCCAAGACCTGCAATTGGGCGTCGCCGGTCATGGGCATTTCTTCAAATCGCTGCAGGAGCTGGTCGGGGAGTTCAACCTGGGCGAAAAAGTCATTTTCACCGGTTATGTTCCTGCTTCGGACTTGCCCTCGTTATACAATAGCGTAGACTTTTTTGCCATGCCCAGCGAGGCTGAGCTGCAAAGTATTGCGACCCTCGAGGCGATGGGGACGGGACGGCCTGTATTGGCCGCCAACGCGAGAGCGCTGCCAGAACTGGTGAAAGACGGGGTCAACGGCTGTCTCTTTAAGGCAGGAGATCCCGAAGATGCTGCCCGATGCATCAGCGAACTGGTTGAGGAATGCTATTCCTGGGCGGCCATGAGCGCCGCCAGCCTGGAGATCGTCCGTCCCCATCACATAGGTCATATGCTCCACGATTATTTGCGCTTGTACGACTCCGTGATTCAAGCCGCATATTCCGATGCCGGACCTCTGCACTTGTTTCAGGGAGACACACAAGCATGACTTCGAATTCCGAGCCTGCCGGGCCAGGTCCAGGCGGCGAATCAATTAGCTCTGAAGAACAATTGGCTGCACCTGCGCCCATGGATCGTGCGAGATACTCCTGGTGGTGGCTTGTAACCGCCGGTGCCGCGGCGTTGGTGGTTGGGTTGGGCTTGATGGGTGCCATCCAGTTGCTTGCCCAGCCGCTTGCCTTGCTGGTCATCGCCGTTACCATAGCAGCAACCCTCTCTCCAATTGTGAATTGGTTTGATCGGTGGATGCCGTGGGTAGTTGCCCTGCTGCTCGTTTACCTTCTATTGATCTTGATTTTTGTTGGAATTGGCCTCATTGTAATCCCTCCTTTGGTTGCCCAGGCTCAAAACATCAGCGCCCAGGTTCCCAATATTGCTGTGCAAGTTCAGAAGTGGCTCGCAAACTTTGGTCAAATCGATACCACCTCGCTCATCAATATCTTGACCTCTCAGCTCAGCAACGCGGGTTCATCTCTTGTCTCCCTTCCTGTGACCATCTTTTCATCAATAGTGGATATTGTGGTCATTTTTTTCGTTTCCATTTACACCTTGGTCGCGGCTCCGCAAATGCGGCGATTTATCTTATCCCTGTTTCCCGAGGGGCCGGATGAACGGGTCATTGGCGTTTTGGCCGAGATGAGCAATGCAATGGGCGGTTATTTTCGGGCTGCGGCCATTAATTCAATAATTATTGGCTTATTGACTTACTTGGGTATGTTGGTAATTGGCGTTCATTTTCCACTCGTGCTGGGTATCCTCGCAGGCTCACTGGAGCTCGTCCCTATGATGGGTCCGGTCATCGCCGCGGTACCCATGGTGATAACCGCTTTGCTTCAGTCCCCGACCCTTGCCCTGATTGCTCTGGTATACGCTATAGGCATGCACCAGTTTGAGAACCAGATCCTGGTACCCAACATCATGCGCAGCCAGACCGATATATCTCCGCTATTGGTGATCCTCGCGCTGATCAGCGGTTATACCGTCGGCGGTGTGATCGGGGCCCTTACCGCAATCCCCATGGTAGCAGCACTGAAGGTTGTGGTCCTTGAAGTAATCGCTCCAGCGGTCCGCTCGCGCACCGGTGCGGATCTGAAGAAGGAAAAACACAAAGGGACACAGGATGAAAATCCAGAATAGACAAAAATCCCGAATAGACCCTTTGCAGAATCCACACCTTATGTTAAACTAAAGCGCTAGGCCACGCAAACGCGTGGCTTACTTTCCGCTCCTGGCTCACCCACGGTGCTGACCAGGGGCAAATCCCGAGGAAAGGAGGCTCCCTATGCGCAATTATGAAGTTGTGTTTATCGTCCATCCCGACCTGGATGATTCAGCGTTCGCGGATATTGTCGACCGGGTGAAGGGCTGGATTGCGGAGGCAGATGGCAAGGTCTCCCAGGTCGATTTATGGGGCAAGCGCAAGCTGGCTTATCCCATCAGAAAACAAAATGAGGGACAATATGTCCTTATGAAAACCCAAATGTCCCCCGCGTTTTGTTCCGACCTCGAACGAAACCTCCAGCTGCTAGAACCCGTGTTACGCTACCTGATAACCGTGCAAGAGTAAGAGACTTCGGTCAGCCTGACCCTGAAGGCAATACGGCAAATCCTTGAACAGCCGAAGACCTCTGCTTTCATCACGACAGAAACTGAGTCGAGAGGAACAAAATATGAGTCGAGGATTGAACAAAGTAATGATTATTGGTAATCTCGGGCGCGACCCAGAGATGCGTTACACACCATCTGGCCGTCCTGTCACATCATTTAGCGTGGCCACCAGCCGTACCTGGACCACATCGGATGGCGAACGGCGCACCGAGACAGAGTGGTTCAATATCGTGGCTTGGGGAAACCTCGCAGAGTTCTGCAACCAGTATCTCTCCAAAGGTCAACGAGTATACGTCGAAGGCCGCCTGCAGACTCGGCGATGGGAAGATAATGATGGCAACAAACACACCTCGATAGAGGTTGTTGCTAATGAAATGATCCTATTGGAGGATCGCCGTGAGTCAAACCAGACTTCGGAGGACGATGAAGCGGACGTGGGTGAGTTTCCCTTTTGAAGCCTTCAGGGACAATGTGGGCGAAAGATGCACCGAAAGCGTATCTTGAGCCAACAGTCCTTTCTGGATAGAAAACATCTAAACCATACCCAAGGAGCATACGCATCGTGAGTGATAGCACATCCTATTCCGGAGGGCGGCGCTACTATACCCGCCCCAGAGTCTGCCAATTCTGCACGGATCGCAATGCAGTAATTGATTACAAACAGGTCGATACTCTGCGCCGGTACATTACCGAGGACGGAAAGATCCGCCCGCGCCGGCAAACTGGCGCCTGTGCCCGGCATCAGAGAGAATTAACCCGCGCCATTAAGCGCGCTCGTCATCTGGCCCTTCTACCTTTCACTGGCGAGGTTCTACGATAAGAAAATGGCAAGCAGGCGTGATAGAAAAACCCCTACAAAGAAACATCTCGCTCGTTTGGAGCGGGAGCGAATTCAACGCCGTTACATCCTGCTCGGAGGTCTGCTTGTTCTGTTGGCCGTAATCGGTCTGATCGGTTATGGGATCCTGGAACAGACAGTCATCCAGCCTTCGCAGCCGGTGGCGATCGTCAATGGGGACAAAATCACTACAAAAGAGTTTCAGGCTCGTGTGCGCTATGAGCGCAGGCAGTTGGTTCAACAGTATCTCAGAACCTACCAAACCATGCAGTTGTTTGCCGGAGGCAGTGACCAGAGCACTCAAGCGTTTTTCGTCCAGAATCTCCAGCAAATTGAGCTTCAGCTCGATCCGGATACCCTTGGACAGCAGTTACTGGACACTCTGATTCAGGATTCCCTTATCCGTCAGGAAGCCGATCGGCGAGGAATCACAGTGTCAAGCGAGGAGGTTGACAAGGCAATCCAGGAGGCTTTTGGCTACTACCCCAGTGGGAAACCGCCAACGCCAACACCCGCACCCACTACTGCGCCCACTTCTACTCTGTCACCTACCCAGTTGGCCTTGGTGCCTCCAACCCCAACCCCGGCACCGACGGAAAGCATCACTGCTACGCCAGTCGTGACGGCGACGCCTTCTCTGGAGGCCTCTCCTACCATAACAAGCACCTCCACGCCCACACCTTCAGGTACCGCCACCCCGACTCCTACGCCCACACCATATACTTATGAGGCGTTTCAGCAGGATTACCAGAGTGTGGTGGAAGCCCTGAAGAAGGAAATTAACTTCTCTGAGAGACAACTCCGCCAGGTAATCGAAAGTCAGTTGTATCGACAAAAGGTCATGGAGGCGCTCACCAAAGACTTGCCCCGCACTCAGGAGCAAGTGTGGGCTCGCCATATCCTCGTTCCTGACCAGGAAACTGCCAACACTGTTGAAACCCGATTGAAACAGGGCGAGGATTTTGCCAAGCTGGCCGCAGAGTTCTCGACGGATGACGCAACCAAGAACAACGGTGGAGATCTGGGTTGGTTCCCGGTTGGACAAATGGATCCTGCCTTTGAAAAAGTCGCTTTTAATCTGAATATCGGCCAGATAAGTGATCCGGTTGAGAGCCAATTTGGCTGGCACATCATCCAGGTGCTGGGCCATGAAGACAGGCCGCTCTCCGATGCTCAGTACCAACAGCTGCAGCTCACCAAATTTAACGACTGGCTGACGCAACAGCGTTCTAAGGAGAATGTCCAGACCTTTGAGTACTGGCATGAACGTGTACCTACCGAACCGACGATCCCGCCAGATGTACAGCAGGCAGCTTCAAATCCCTGAAAGGAGCCGCCGGTTTCGGGTAATCCCCCAGACAACAAGTAGCCCCGGTTCAAGAGAATCGGGGCTCTTCTTTTCTTTAAGCAATGACCTTACTTACTTCATCCAATTTCAGGCTGATTACTTGGCTGGTTGTATCCCGCCCCATGGTTATCCCGTAAATGATATCCGCGACCTGTACGGTATTGCGGTTATGTGTGATGATGATGAATTGGGTCGACTGGCTAAGTTCTCTCAGAAGTTCCCGGAATCGGCCGACATTCGCCTCGTCCAGCATGGCGTCTACCTCATCCAAAACACAAAATGGTGTCGGCGAAACACGTAGCAGCGCAAATACTAATGCCGCTGCGGTCAGACTGCGTTCACCTCCTGAGAGCAGCGATAATCCTTGTTCTCGCCGCCCCGGCAGCCGTGCCTCAATATCGATACCGGTATTAGTCAAGTCATCTGGATCTGTAAGTACTAACCGGGCAGAACCACCTCCAAAGAGTCTGTGAAAGATCTGCCGAAATTCGCCCTCAACCGCTTGAAAGGTTGAATGGAATTCACGCTCCATCAGTCTATCCAGCTCGATGATCACCTTGTGGATATCCGCCTCCGCCCGAATCAAATCATTAACTTGATTGCTGAGAAACTGGTAGCGTTCCTTGACCTCCTTATATTCCTCCCTTGCTTCAGGATTAATCGGTCCCATGCGGCGTAGTTGAGCGCGCTGGCGTTTCAGGCTCTCTTCGGTCTCCGCAGAAAGTTGGGTGACCAAAGGCAATCGCTCGACCATCCCCTGGATAGGCAGCGGTGTGGGCCCGGAGACATCCTCCGCATACTCAAACGCCACCAATCCAAAATCGTCCTCGATTCTTCTCTTTAGTGATTCTAAGGCCTCCTGGCGGCGTGCCAGCGCGATCCTTGATTGAGCATATTGATGTTCAATCGCGTTCGATTCTTGCTGTGAGTCCCCTTCGGATGTCAGCAGCTTCTCCTGCTCACTTTCAGCCGCCGCCAACGCATTTTCGGTGAGGTCAGTTAATCCCGCGATTTCCTCGATTTGCTTGCTGACCTCTAATTCCGAGCGGCGAAGCTCGATTTTCTCCGCTTTATCAGACTGTTCGTTTAACCCGGTCTCCTCCAGCCTGTTTCGGAATAAGGCCTGCGCGCTGCGTGCGTCCTCCAGGCCGGTTTTCCGTTCGGTGTGCCTAGCCCTTGCATCTGCCAGGGCGCGTTCAATGACCGCGCACCGCGTATTCCAGTGAGAGGCTCGGGACTGGTACTCATCGATGGAAAGCGCGGCGAGCTGTGCTGCCTTCGCTTTGAGATTTTCGTCGCCCTCTGCGAGTTTGTTCCTGAGCCGGCCGGCCTGCTCCTCCATTTGGGTAACTTCTTTTTTCGCCGAATCTATCTCGGCCTCGAGGTTTGCACATTTTTCCTCTTGCCATCCAGCTTCACGCTGAGCTTGCTCCAACCCCACTGACTCCTGTCCATATGCCTTACGGGCTTCCTCGAGCTCCAGGTTTTTCGCTTGCAACGATTTGCTCAAATCGTCGTGCTCGGATGCCAGGTCCGATAATTGTCGATCCAGTGCATCCTGCCCGATTTTGAGTTGATCCAGTCGTTGGCTAGAGAGGGATATTTGCTGCTCCAGCTCCCGGCGCTGTCGCGGCCGGCTGAGCGTGGTGGATTTGCTTTCACTTCCGGCTAATATCAGTCCGCTTCCGTGGAACACTTCTCCCCTTAGTGTGACAGCCTTGACGGTTTGCACATCGTTGGCCGGGACACCCTTTGAATTAAGATCATTTAGCACTTGGCGCGCCGCCTGGCGATCTTTTACAACCAGGACCTGGCCCAGCAGGGCATCCAGGACAGGCCGCAGATCTGAAGATGCACGTACCAGATCAGCGGCCACTCCCAGGATTTTCCCGGATTCGATGTCACCGTTCAGTGTCAACGCTGGCAAAGGCATGATGGAACCCAGCGGCAGAAGCGCTCCGCGGGTGGATCGCCTCTCCAACAACTCCAGCGCCGCCTCAGGATTTGCCTCTCTGTTGAGCAGGATCGCATCCAAAAAATCACCAAGTACTGCGGCAATCGCCGTCTCCAAATCGGGCGGTACATCCAAATTGCTGCTCAAGGCGCC
>DASQQR010000117.1:0-10663 GCA_035643335.1 Anaerolineales bacterium | reverse complement strand
CGCCTCATCCTGCCGAAAGCGAAAGACCCACTTTATACAATCTTGGAGCCCCTTATGGAGATTGGCCTGGTCCGTTCTGTTGACATCGATAACGAAATGCAGCAAGCCTATCTAGATTACGCCATGAGCGTGATCGTCTCGCGAGCGCTGCCCGATGCGCGGGACGGCCTCAAGCCGGTCCAACGCAGGATCATGTACGCCATGCATGATATGGGCTTGCGACCGGACTTAACTCACAAGAAGTCGGCCCGCATCGTTGGCGAGGTGCTCGGAAAGTACCACCCACACGGGGATATGTCTGTTTATGATGCCATGGTGCGCATGGCGCAGGACTTTTCCATGCGCAATTTGCTGGTGGACGGACAGGGAAATTTCGGCAGCATCGATGGTGACCCAGCAGCAGCCATGCGCTACACCGAGGCCCGGCCTACACCTTTGTCGACTTACTTAATGGCCGATATCGAGAAAGATACGGTCGACTTCGTCGATAACTTCGATGGCACGCTAACCGAACCAGACGTACTTCCCGCGGCGGTACCCAATTTGCTGGTGAACGGTGCCACCGGCATCGCGGTAGGCATGTCGACCAGCATCCCACCCCACAACCTGGGCGAAATAGTGGATGCGCTGGTATTTTTGCTGGACAACTGGGAAAAGCAGGATGACATCAACATCGAAGACTTGATGAAGTTCATCAAAGGGCCGGATTTTCCAACCGGCGGAGTGATCATCCAGGAATCTGAAAAGGAAACCCTGGCCAGCGCCTATGCCACCGGGCGCGGCCGTATCACAGTGCAGGCGCGCGCCCATCTGGAGGAGATGAGCCGCGGCCGGCACCGCATCATTGTCAGCGAACTACCCTACATGACCAACAAAAGCACCCTGATCGAGCGCATTGCCAGCCTGGTGCGGGAGGAGCGCATTGAAGGGGTGGCGGATTTGCGGGATGAGTCCGATCGCCACGGTATGCGCCTGGTCATCGAGCTGACCAAGTCCGCCGATCCGGATGCCATTCTGCGGGATCTGTATAAGAGCACGCAGATGCGCAGCACCTTCAGCATCATCATGCTGGCATTGGTGGCTGGGGAGCCGCGCCTGCTGGGCTTGAAGCAAGCTTTGCGGGTTTACCTTGAGCACCGGCTGACCATTGTGCGCCGGCGCAGCGAGTACGATCTTGACCGGGCCAGGAAACGGGCCCACATTCTGGAAGGGCTGCGGGTGGCCCTAAAGAACCTGGATGCAGTCATCGCCCTGATCCGCCGATCGCGAACTGTGGAAACGGCGCGGACAAACCTGATGCGGCAGTATAAGCTAAGCGAGGAACAAGCCCAGGCTATCCTGGATATGCCGCTGCGGCGCCTGGCCGCCCTCGAGCGCAAGAAGATCGAAGAGGAGTACAAGGAAGTCCAGGCGCGCATCAAAGAACTGGTGAGCTTGCTGCGCTCTCCCAAGAAGATGCGCAAAGTGGTGGCAGTTGAGTTGCAGGAGGTCAAGGATAAGTTTGGTGACCCGCGCCGCACCCAGATCGTCAGCCTGGAGGACGGGGAAAGCAAGGCTTCGATGCTCACCGCCACCGACCTGGTGCCGGAGAAGTTTGTGTGGGTGATGGCCGACCCTGAAGGACTGATCGCCTGCACGGAAGAGGACAAGACACCTCGCCCCAGTGGAAATGATATCGCCAAATTGCTCATCCGGGTGAACACCCGCGACACGCTTTACCTGATTTCCGAGACTGGCGAGGCCGCGGCCATCCCGATCCACACGCTGCCGACCGCCGAAAAGCCCAGCGAAGGCATGCCTCTGCACAAGGTATCGCCGCTTGGTGAGCGGGAAAGGCTGGCAGCGATTTGCTCTGCACCCCCCAGAGATGAGCGTGCTGAGGGCTGGTACGCGTTGACAGTCACCCGGCAAGGGATGGTCAAGAAGTCCGCCTTAGAGGAATTACCGGGGCCGTCCGCCCAACCGTTCATCTTTACCCGGGTCAACGAAGGTGATCGCCTGGGTTGGGTGACATTTACGGACGGCAAGTCGGATATATTGTTGGCCTCGGCTGAGGGGATGGCCATCCGCTTCTCCGAGGAGGAGGTGCGCCCGATGGGACTCGTGGCTGCGGGCGTGATGGGGATCAAGCTGAAGAAGGGCGAAGCGGTCGTCGGGGTAGTTATCCCGCCCAAGCGCGGCGATGTCTTCATGATCGCTTCGGATGGCACCGGCAAACGAGTCTCGGTTTCGCAGTTCCCCAGGCAAGGTCGCTACGGCCAAGGGGTGATCGCCTGGCGCCTGCCCAGGAAAGTACAGGTGGTGGGGATTGCGACGGGCCGAGGCACCACGCGGGTCACGCTGCACCTGGCCGAGCTGGCGCCCAAATCGGCCCGGATGGATGAGGCCGTGAGGCAAGGACGAGCGGCGCGCGGCAAGCAAGTGCAGGAGTTGAAAGCGGGCGATCAGGTAGTAGACTTGACCGTGCCATGGGAAGTGCCGCGACCAGTTAAGTAGTTGAAATCCCAAGAGAAACGAAAAATTCGGTAACCATGACGACGCCCCTGCCTCTCAGCATAGAACAGCTGTCTTTCCGTTATCGCCAGCGCCCGGAAACGGCGATTGAAGAGATCTCTTTTTCCCTACAACCGGGTGAGTTGCTGCTGGTAGCGGGGGCCAGCGGTTGCGGCAAAACCACACTCATCCGCTGCATCAACGGTCTTATCCCGCGCAGTTACAAGGGGGATTTAGAAGGACGGATCCTAATCTTTGACGAAGATACTTCACACTGGCCGCTGGCGCGTATTTCGCAAACCATCGCGACTGTGCTGCAAGACCCTGAACGCCAGATCCTGGGCACCAAGGTGTTGAACGAGGTTGCATTTGGACTGGAGAACCTGGGATTACCGCGTGAAGAGATCTTTCAGCGGGTCGATGAGGCGCTGGAACACCTCAACATCGAGCAGCTGCGCGACCGCGAGACGTTCAACCTCTCGGGCGGCGAAAAACAAAAAGTTGCCCTGGCGGGGGTCTTGGCAATGCGCCCGAAAATTCTCCTACTGGATGAACCCCTGGCCAGCCTCGATCCGGCCAGCGCGCTGGAGACTCTTGCTATGGTGCGCAGGTTGGTTGACGAAGGCATGAGCGTCTTATTGATCGAGCACAGGGTCGAGGATGTGCTCAAGATCCACCCTGACCAGGTAATGTTCATGGAAGGCGGGCGTATTCGTCACCTTGGAGGCGTGGAGGGGTTAGTTAAGGTAGTGGATTACCACGAGGTTAAGCTGCCAGCCGAAATGATCATGCAGCGGGCGGCGGCGGATGCGCCTCCGGGCGAGATTAAGATCCTACCAGGGGTCTCTGGTCCGAGCCCCAGTGAGGAGAAAGGCGCGGAGCAAGCGCTGGTGCGCTTTGAGAACGTGACTTTCGAGTACGAAGCTGGCACAGAGGTGCTTCACGAGACCAACCTCGAGATCCATCGGGGCGACGTAATCGCCATCCTGGGGCCGAACGGCGCTGGCAAGACCACATTCGTGAAGCATGCCATCGGCTTGCTCAAACCCAAGTCGGGACGGGTGTTGGTGAACGACAAAGACACGCGCGAGGCCAGCGTGGCAGAGATAGCGGCTACCCTGGGATATGTATTCCAGAGCCCGAGCCACATGTTATTCGCTTCAACCGTTTACCAGGAACTGGCTTTTGGCCCCAAGAACCTTAAACACCCACCAGACCAGATCGAAAAGGAGGTGAAGAAGGCCCTAGAAATCGTCAATTTGATCGAAAGAGAGCAAGACTCGCCGCTGGCACTGTCCTTCGGCCAGCAAAAGCGGGTCAGCATCGCGGCCATCCTGGCAATGCGATCCCGGATCCTGGCAATGGATGAACCGACCGCCGGGCAGGACTACATGAATTACATGAATTTCATGGACTCTATCCTGCAATTGCCCGGCTTCGATGCGATCCTGTTCATCACGCATGACGTGGATCTGGCGGTGATCTACGCCAACCGCGCGATCCTGATGGCGGACGGTAACGTAGTGGCTGACGGAGCGCCGCAAGTGGAACTGCGCGATCTGGAACGGTTGAAAGCCTGCCGCCTGGTGCCGACCTCGCTTCTGGAAGCCAACCTGGAGCGCCTGCCCACGACCGGACGCTTTCTACGAGCGGAGGCGCTGGCACACGTTTAACTGGTTCCTGGTGCAAAACCTTGTAAGAGAGGCCGATCAAGATGAGGAAAGGAGAGATCTAATGGATAAGAGATTGCAATCCGTATTTTGGATGCTGGTTGCGACCCTGGCGGTGTTCCTGCTGCTGATCTATGTGGGCGGGAATGTGCTGGGGATCGAAAGGCTGCAGACCGGTGAGAACCCGGTGCTGCGCTTTGTCTTCGTAATCGTGGGGCTGCTGATCGCCTTCGCCGTCTATTACGTCACTCGCGATAACGAAGCCTGGGTAGTGGGGACCCGCGAGGTGGTTTGGATGGCGATCGGCGCGGCCCTGTACGCGGTGTTTTCATGGGTATTCAACGGGACCGTGTTTTTTGTACCCTCCATCAGCCAGGTATCCTTGCGCCCGGCTATCGCTCTGCCGATGTTCTTTGGCTATGCCTTTGGCCCGGTGGTGGGTTTCTTCACCGGCGCGGTCGGCAACATGTTCGGCGATGCGCTGACGGGATTTGGCCTCTCACCCCAGTGGAGCATCGGTAATGGCCTGGTTGGTTTTATTGCCGGAATTCCACTGCTCTTCTCGGATCGCAAGAAGAGCCTGGACGTCATCCTATGGGGCAGCGGGATACTGGGGCTGATCGCAGTGGCGATCTACTTCTTGAATCGGGAACTGCCGAACATGTTGTTCTTCGACCCGGAGCAAGGTATCTTTGGCGATGCGACCATCACGCCATTCGCCGCCATATCCGTGATCGTTGGGTTCATTCTGGCGTTAATCGTGCGCTATGCCTTTGGCAATAATGTAGATGTGGCCACGGCTGTGACGTGGGCCATGCTGGGCAACATCCTGGGCATTGGCTTCGCGGCCATTTCGGATATATGGATCAATGGATTCTCGCCGGCAGCCGCAATTGTTGGCGAGTTCCTGCCGGCAGCCGGTCCGAACCTGATCTTCGCGGCCATCCTGGTGCCTTTGCTGGTGGGCGCTTATGCCTCCGCCCAAAGGCAGGCGGGCCGTTAGCTGCCGTCCGACATAATTTATGCTGGTAACCTGGCGCTACCGGGAGCGCAAATCCCTGATCCAATGGTTCGACCCGAGAGCGTGGCTGATTTTCTACGCCTGCTTCCTGGCTTCCACGTTGTTCTTCTGGGATTTGCGCTTTCTGATCCCATTTTTGGCCATCGCCTTGATTGTACTGTTCACTTCCGGGATCAAGTGGCATGAAATTCGCCGGGCCATGCTGTTCATTGGGGGATTTGTCATCTTCTTTGCTTTCTTTACCTTTCTGACCGGGCGCGGCGGAGTCGAAGTCTACCAAGAGGAGCACTTGATCCGCCGCATCGAGGCGCCTTTCACTCTCCTGGGCTGGCAACCGGCTCTGGATATCACTATCGAGCGTGTTTTCTTCGCCTTCAGCCAATTGGTGCGGGTCTTCAGCATCGCGGTCATGACCATCCTGATCCCTTACTCGCTGAACCCAGCACACTACGGAGTAACTTTCCGCGGCCTGGGCCTGCCCGACAAAATCGCGTACGCCATGGACCTGACCATGCGCTTCATCCCGACTTTCGGACGGGATTTCCAATTGACCATGGATGCCCAGCGCGCGCGCGGCTACGAGTTGGAGAAAATCAGCGGGGGAATCTTCGAGCAGGTGCGCAAACTGGCGCCGATTATGGTGCCGGTGACCATCCACGCGATCATCGGCAGCGAGGATATCATCGACGCCATGGATTTGCGCGCTTTTGGCATCGGTCCGCGCACCTGGCTGACAGAGCTGCGCTACCAGAGGCGTGACCGGGTCTTGATCGTCTTTGGCGTGCTATTACTGGTGGTTTCGTTTATCCTGTTGTTCTTGGGATATGGGAGTTTTTGGGTGCCGGAGTCATTAATCCGCTAAACAGGGGAGTTGGGTGGTTACGAGTGAACCAGCCACTCGACCGGTACCAGGGTTTCAACTGCGTGGAATTCTGTATCGCCGGTTATTCCTGGCTATCGTAATTTTCAATCCACACAACCCAGTCCAGGTGCTCGCGAACAGCATTATAAAGTCTCTTATCACCAGTGAGTAGCTGCTCTCCCAATTTCTGTGCCAGAGTCAGATAAGCGGCATCGTAAGCGCTGCGTTCGAAGCGGCGTGCCATAGGCAGCATCTCACCCCATTCCAACGGCTGGATTTCCACCAACAACCCCTCCATGCTGGAGATAATTTGATCGGCCTGATCTTGAGAGATACGGTCGCGCCTTTCCGCCTGCCAGACAGCATTACTTAACTCGTATGGCAATAGGCCAGGGGCCTTAAGTTTCACCCGCTCAGCAACGTGGTCGCGTATCACAGCCTGGGCTTTTTCCTGAGCTTCATCCGGGAAGAAAGCGCGCAGGATCACATTCGCGTCGATGATCATGCCCGCCCCTCCAGTTCATCCCGGCTTGCGCGATAGAGTTCTTCCGCTGTTATTTCGCTTTCGTGCAAAGTACGAGAGATGCTGACCATCTCCAGGTAAGCGTGCACCTGTCGTAAGCGTTCGTACTCATCAGGGTCGATGATCACCCCGACAGGCTTGCCGCGCCGGGTAATGCGTACGGTTTTGCCCTTTTCTACCTGTTTCAACCAATGGGACAAGCGATTATGAGCTTCTGCAATTGAGATGTCCATATCAACGATCTCCTGATAGCAATTTGATATAGACAATTATAATTGATATCTCCCAACTTGCGAAGGAAACAGGTAGGCTCTTTGGAACTTGCGATGGTGGGGGCTGGATGTGGGATCGTATTTGAGTGCACCCGAATAGTTTAAGCGGTTATGGAGAAGAAGGAGTAGTGATAGATGATCTTGCCGCCGCTCAAGCCGAAGGTATCGCTGCCGTTATTGACCTTACCCTGGGATGAGGTCGCCGTCCAGGTGAAGTGGCGGGAGTTGTCCGTGCCGGTGAAGCCAGACAGGTTGAAAACCGCATTGGGAAGGAGCTGGCTGAACATTGTCTGGTACCAGGCACGGATGGCAGTATGGCCCTGGACCGTACGGGCAGCGGTGACATGCACGGCAGTAGGCATGTACAGGTTGATTACCTGGTCGGGGTTATGGCTG
Organism: Anaerolineales bacterium; assembly: GCA_035643335.1. GTDB lineage: Bacteria > Chloroflexota > Anaerolineae > Anaerolineales > UBA4823 > DASQQR01. The sequence continues at coordinate 3,426 of DASQQR010000117.1, read as the reverse complement.
TTGAGAGCGGCGATGTATTGGCCGGTGATGTCCTGGGGAGGGGGCAGAGCATCCCATTCGTAGGCTCGAATCGTATTCCAGACGTCCGGAAGGTTTACCCGGCACGAGTCCCAGCTGTAGAAGTTGGCGGCAGTCAGATTCAGTTCCTTGGCAGTCTCCATAAACTCGAAGACGTCGCTGGAGGTCGGCGCCCAGCCGTACTCTTTGTAGGCCGCACCAATGGGGACGACCGGCCGGTAGGGCTCCAGGTTCTGGAATTCCTGGACGCTTTGGGCGAGCTGGCCAGCCGGGTTGTGGGCCTGCAGCCAGTAGACCTGCGGCATGTTCAGGTCACATTTATCCAGGAATTCGCTCCAAGGGATCTGGGGGTGATAGGCGGGGAAACGGTAGGAACTTAACGCCACCGGGATATCAGGTAAAGCCGAGCGCAAGCGGTTCATGAATTTGGTCGCGGCGGCGGCTTTTCCATAGTCTTGATACTCGATTTCGGCGTCGATCACGTAGCCGTCCAGATGCAAGGTTTGAAGACGTTCTATGGCTTTGTCGGCCTCGCCGATGGGATTGTCGCCTTTAACGTAGTGCCAGCCCCAACACTGGATTTTGCGATCTCGCAGCGCTCTGACCAACGGGGGGACCAGGTCAACGCCATCGATGACGTTGTACGAGGCGGTGACGTCAGCGATTTTGACCAAAACGTGGGTAAGCCTGGCGTCCAGCGCCAGGGAGGCGATGGCGTTGACGTCGCCGCGTTCGCAGTTACGGATTTGCCAGATGAAAAAGCCTTTGCCCTTCAGGGTCATAAGCAAATCTCCTCGCAATGGATAAATTAAGCTCCCAGAATGCAACGAAGTCGAGGGGAGCGTTGTCGGTTGGCAACGGCGCTTCGACTGCGCAAGCTCCGCTCAGCGCGCTTCAGGCTGGCGACGGCGCTTCGACTGCACAAGTTCTGCTCAGCGCGCTTACTTCAATCGTCATGCCGGTGCAAGAAGTCTGCCGGGTTGAAGCAGGGGTTATAGTCATCTCCCAGGACCAAGCGATACTGGACGCTGCTCTCAGAGTCAGGATTGGCGATCAGGCTCGACGAGGGCAGCCCGAGGGCTTCAAGCAGCGCGGCGCTAAGTTCGGCATCCTGGCCGGGGGTGAAGTCGTAGACAAAGGAGCGATGGTGGTCGTCTTGGTCGAACTCAGAGATCCGGGTGGGGAAACCGGCATAATTCAGGCGTTCGGCGGCCAGGATATCCCAGCCCGGGTTGGCGCTGCCGTTGCGGACTTCCACAAGAGTTGTGAGGTGCTGCGTTTCGTCCTCATTGGGAGATGACATAGCCTCCTGGATCAAGTCACGGAGAGCGCGTTTCTTGGGGAGCTGGACTGCCGCGCCGCTTGAGGTGACCCATGGAGTGACGACCTGTTTATTAATGTAGAAGCTGCGGATGCGGTGTTGGCCGCCCAGGTTGACGACCAGGGGAGCCAGGCCCAGCATGTCGTCCAGGGAGAGATTGGTGGTGACGGCCGCGTGGAGCTGCTTATAGAGCTTGGGAAGGCGAGGAATTACGTTGAGCTGCAGAGCGCGGGCATAAATAGCGCGCAGGACTTCCTGCTGGCGGCGGCCACGATCAAAATCGCTGGAGCGCAGACGAGAGCGGGCATACCACAAAGCCAAATCGCCATCCATGTGAACTACCCCTGGGCCAATGGTGTAGAGCTGCCAGTTGTCCGGATCCTGATCGGAGCGCTTGGGATTCTTGATGTGCCAGTCGGTGAAGGGACAGGCGAGAGGCACGTCGATGCCGCCCAGGGTGTCGACGATCTGCTGGAAACCATCAAACTCCACCATGGCCATGTGATCGATCTCGATACCCAGGTTGTAACGGATGGTTTCTTTGAGCAGGCCTGGACCACCACCTGGATAATTGATGGTCTCGCCGTGCAGGTAAGCGGTGTTGATGCGCTGCATCTTCCAGCCGGGGATGTAGATATACAGATCGCGGGGGATGGAGATCAACGTGACGAGGTGCTGACGAGGGCGGACGGAAACGATGATCAAGGTGTCGGTACGGAAAGAGGCAGCGCGGCGGTCGGATCCAATGAGCAGGAAGTTGATCATCTCGGCATCGCTGAAGATAGAACTGGGCGCTGGGGTCGACGGAAAGACCGAAGGATGCCGTGTGGGTGCAAAGGTCAATGGCGCAGTGGAGGCAGAGGGTTCAGTCGCCTCCACAGGTTGGAAGGGCGTGGATGTAGGGGTGCTGCTCCAGGATACCAACAGCGGGCGAACGGTACTTTCTGGCAGCTGTCGAGGCGTGGGTGTCGATGTGGGGGCCGGGTAATTACAACCAGCCAGCAGCATTAGCCCGGTGGAGAGCAGAATCAGGGGCAAAAACGGATCGGTAAATAAGAGAGACGGGTGACATTGGGGCGGCTGGAGAGTTTCTCTCCAGCAGCTTTTCCCCGGGCGGGGAAGAGGGACCGAAAGCGTCATTGGCTGTTGAGGGCCTGGCGCATAATATCCAGGACGGCCTCCCGATTGGGAAGCAGTACCTGTGCACCGCTGGGCGTGATCCAGCCGGTCACCTCACCCGGACCAATGTAGTAACGGTTGACCCGCGAGGAATCGGTGAGCCTGGCAGCCATGGGAAGTAGCGGGGCGACGTCACCGAAGGTCATGTTGGTAGTCACGTTATTGGAATAAATCTTGAACAGCTCGGGGGCGCGCTTGATCCCATCGAGGCTGAGCAGCTTGCGGTAGGTGGCCTCGATAACCTCCTGCTGGCGGCGAGTGCGGTCGAAGTCGCTGGAGGTGTAACGCGAGCGAACGTACCACAGGGCAGTCTCACCATCCATATGATAGGTGCCAGCGGGAACGCGGAAATAACCGCGCCCATCACGGTGGTCGCCAAGAGGCACGGCCACTTCAACGTCGACACCATCCAAGCTATCGATGACTTCCACGAAAGACCACAAGTTGATCATGACGAAGTAATCCGGCCGGACCCCAAAGTTGTATTCGAAGGTCATGATGGTGGTGTCAAACCCGCCGTGGGCCTGGGCGGTGTTGATGCGCTGCGTGGTCCAGCCAGGGATGTAAACGTAGAGGTCACGCGGGAAGGAGGTCAGGTTGGCGGTTCCATCGTTGGGGTTGAGGGTCAGGAGGAGGATGGTATCGGTACGAAATCCATAGTCGCCGAGGCGCTGGTCGGAGCCGAGCAACAAGATGTTGACCTGGCCCTCGGGTTGAGGGATCGGGCTGGCGGGCGGACCGACGGCGATACTGAGTGGCTCGCTGGGGCCGGGGAAGTAGCCCCAATCTTCAGCGATCAGGGCAGCCGTAGGTACCTGGGTAGGAACCGGCGTCGGGGGCGTGGGCATATCCGTCGGGATATAGGTGGGGGTGGGAGGTAGAGGCTGAAACGGCGTAGGAGTCGGGGT
>DASQQR010000116.1:0-2746 GCA_035643335.1 Anaerolineales bacterium | reverse complement strand
TGATCCCCTGGGACCAGCTGGTTGGCGTTGGTGATCTGAGGGTTGGCTCTGAGCAAGGCGTTGACCGTGGTGCCGAAGCGCAGGGCAATGCTGCCTAACGTATCCCCCGACTGGATCGTGTAAGGCGCATTCGGTACGGGGGCGATCACCTGGAACTGGATGCTGGCTGAGGGGCCACCGCTTGTCTGAGTCGCCGCAGTGATTGTCCAGGTGCTGCCGGGTTGGGCGTCGGCGGGCATGGCGACATGAGCTGTAAAGTCCCCGCTGGAATCTGTGGTCGCAGTGGTTGAGGGAGTTGAAGCCGCACCCTGCGCGCCTACTGTCACGTTGAGATCAGTGTTAGCCGGGAAGCCACTTCCATCGACTGTGACCAGAGTGCCGGCCGGCCCGCTTAGCGGGCTGATCTGCACCAGCGGCTGTGAACCCGTTACCGGGATGATCCCCGACGGGAGGTTGATTTGCTCACCCGGGAAAATCAGGCTCGGATCCGTGATTTGCAGGTTGGCCTGCTCCAAAGCGCTGACGGTTGTACCCAGCCGCCGGGCGATAAGCGTCAAATTGTCGCCTGGCTGGACGATGTACACCGAGCCGCCCGTTACGGGGATGATGCCAGACGGCAGCACGATTTGTTCGCCGGGGAAGATCAAGCTTGGATCCGTAATCTGCGGGTTGAGCTGCAACAGGGTATTGACGGTCGTTCCGAACCGCCGGGCGATGCTGCTTAAAGTATCACCCGGCTGGACAACGTATACCGATCCTCCGGTGTTGGGGTCTGCCGAACTGGAATTGTTAATCTGCGCACCCACTGGTTGGATACTGGGAGCTGATGTGAAGGCCATGGTCGCCAGAAGCATGCTACCGATAACGAGAAGATGGATCCAGCGATGGCTCTGGAAATACTTGTACATACTTACTTATACCTCCTGAATTCCTGACCTTGGGGACTGTCTCCGGATCGCCCGGAATTGTCTTCGGATATCCCCAGGCCAGTTATGACTCAATGTTTTGAGAAGGGAGACGAGATGCGTAATACTCCCTCCTGTGTTTTTAGGGAGGTCCATAAGATCTCAATTACAAAAACGACGGTGGAAAAGGAGCTGTTGAGGCTGGAGATCCGACCGTGGGATGTGGACCTCCTCACTGCTTTCTTACACTCTAATTGTCAGTCCCCGGATAAGGGATCGTCAATGGGGAATCTCCCTACCCGGCGTTAACAAATTTCTCAGAAACTCCTTGGCACTCCAAATCGTTGGGGCGACAGTTCAACTATCGCCCCAACGACTGCGGATCTAACAGTTTGCGTCGTTGCTAGCTAGAGATTTGGATAGGGGGGTCCTTCTCGAGGAGCGGAAGCCGCACCTCAAAGGTCGAGCCCTTGCCTACCTCGCTCATTACGTTGATCTCACCCCCATTGGCGCGCGCAATCCACCGCGCGATGGACAGGCCGAGGCCGCTGCCAACGGTTTCGCTATTCTCCGCCGGTCCCCCGCCGCTGTCTTCGGAATCACGCGAGCGCGCCTTGTCCAGCCGGTAGAAGCGGTCAAATATATGCGGCATATGCTCGGCCGGGATGCCGGGTCCATTATCCGTCACCCGCAGCCAAGCGACCGCCTTGTCTTCGACAGTGGCGCTGCCGGTCTCAACCCGCACGCATTTCTCCGTGCCGCGCGTGTACTTAATGGCGTTTTCGACCAGATTCGTGATCATCTGGGTCAGGAACTGGCGGTCACCCGAGACTGTTAGTTCTGGCAGCTCGCCGGTTGAGAGTTCGACCTGTTTCCGGGCCGCGATCGGAGCCAGGCGTTCCACGGCCTCCAATGCCAGATCGCTCAAATCCAATGTTTCCATCGCCAGAACCGTCTGTCCGGCATCCATTCGAGAGAGGGTCAGCAGGTTATTGACCAACCGGCTCATGAATTCGTTTTCGGATTGTATCAGGCCCAAGGCCTGCTGGTATTCCTCCCGAGAGCGCTTCCCATCCAGGGCCCGGCTGGCTTCCAGATTGACGATCGTCAGGGGCGTGCGCAATTCGTGGCTCGCGTCCGCGGTGAACTGCCGCTGGCGATCGAAGGCGGCTTGCAAGCGAGCCAGCATCTGGTCGAAGGTATCCGCCAGTTTTCCCAGTTCGTCTTGCCGGCCAAGGTTCAGGCGCCGGCTCAAATCGGTCTCGCTGATCTGCTGGGCGGCCAGAGTAATTGTTTTGACTGGCCTCATCGCCCTGTCCGCCAGCCAGTACCCGCCCGCCAGGGCGATGACCAGCATGCCCGCGGCGCCCAGCACGAGGGTCAAAAGCAGGCGGTGCAGCTGTCCGGTTGGATCTACCGGGGTGCCCAGGATGAGCAGGCCAATGACTTGCGTTCTAACCGAGATGGGCGCAACCACGAACAGGTAGCCTTTTGCAGCGCTTTTGCTCGGGGCAGTAGTCGAGACCAGTGTATAGGTGAACGGCCCAGCGCTGGCGCTCCGTTTGATGCCGATATCGGCCAGTTGGTTGACGTCCCCGGATGTGATGGGCCCATATTCCTGAACCACCCGGCCGCTGGTATCTGTCACCGCCAGGACGTCATCTGGTCCCAACAGCGGCCCTGCATTCTGGGAGATGTCTGGAATGGTGACCTGGCGCTCAAATGGTTCGCGTGCATTCTGATCCAGCGATTGAATCTGGCGGATCTTGCCCTCCAGGCGGTCCACAGTCTGGCGGGTTAGATCACGCGACTGCAACGTGTAGACGAAAACGCTGAACACC
>DASQQR010000115.1:0-7787 GCA_035643335.1 Anaerolineales bacterium | reverse complement strand
AGACCTGCTGGCCTGTGGCCTGGTTTCCGAGCGCGATTCGGGAGGCGTGTACGATCGCTTCCGCCACCGCGTGATGTTCCCAATCCGGGATGAGCGCGGGCGCATGGCTGGTTTTGGAGCCCGGATCCTCAACCCGGAAGACGTCCCTAAGTTCCTAAATTCGCCCCAGACCGTCCTTTTCGATAAAGGCCGGCTGCTTTACGGTCTGGACCGGGCCCGGAAGGCGATCCGTTCCGAAGATCAGGCGGTCATCGTGGAAGGCTATCTGGACGTGATCGCCCTGCACCAGGCGGGTTACTCCAACGCGGTTTCGCCGATGGGCACGGCTTTGACGGAACAACAGCTGCGCTTGCTCAAGCGGTATGCGCGCCGGATTGTACTGGCGTTGGATGCGGACGCTGCCGGGGATAAAGCCACCCTGCGAGGCCTGCAAATCGCCCGGCAGACCCTGGATCGTGAGTCTGATCCGGTTTTCGACGCCCGGGGTCTGCTGGGGCACGAGGGCCGTCTAAAAGCGGATATCCGGGTGACCACCCTGCCCGAAGGGCTGGACCCGGACGAAGTGGTTAATCATGATCCAAAAGATTGGGAACACATCCTGGAAAATGCCCAGCCCATCGTCATCCACGTGATGCAGACCTTGGCGCACGGGAGCGATCTTGAAGATCCCAAGGTTAAGACGGAAATCGCCGCCCAGGTGCTGCCCCTGATCGAAGATGTGCCCAGTCCGATCGAACGTGACACTTACCGCCAGCGCCTGTCGCGTTTGCTCCAAGTGGACGAACGCGCTTTGATCGCAGAAGGCACGACCAGGTCCGCCCGGAGCCGCCGCCAGGTGAGGGTGCCGGAAGCTGCCCAAAGCCGCAGCGAGGCGCTCGTCAGGATTGGCGACCCGCTGGAATCCCGGCTTGCTTTAGAGGCGCACTGCCTGGGCATCTTGCTGCGCCGGCCCGACCTGGTATACCAGGTGGATCGCGACTTGCAGGAGCGTGGATTGGCGCGCGTCTCCCTCGAGGATTTTCAATCCGCCGATCATAAACTATTGCTGCGCCTGGTGGAGAGTTCGCTCGAACAGGATCACGCTGAACCGCTGCACTTCGTGCTCAACGGTCTTTCTCTACCCTTGATGGAACTGGCAGACCAGCTCTTGACAAGATCCGAAAGCCTGGACCCGAACGAGGAACGGGTCAAAGAGGATCTGGTGCGTACCCTGGTGGTTCTGCGCCAACGCAGTTTGCACCAATATATTGAACAGATACGTTTCTTGATGGAAGAAGCACAAGATCTGGGCGATCTCATGGTGACCGAATATATGCATACCATGAGGCAATATATCGAGACCCATTATCGTCTTGATCAGGCTTTCGGGCGGTACACTGAACGTGCATCAGGATGAGCAATAACAGGCAGGAAGCAATGTCTCAGAAGCCAGAGACGGATGATCTGCCCCAAGATATCCCTTCAGAAGAAGAGGAACTAAACGCCACGCCATCCTTGCGGGAAGTTGAAGGCTTGCTGTCCGAAGGCGGGCTGGATGAAGAGGGGGAACCTGACGACGAGGAACTCTCCCGGGAAGAGCAGGAACTGGAAGAACTTGCAAAGGACGAGCCCCTGAATATCCTGGAAAACCCCAGTTTGATGCTCGAGCTGAGCGATGATCCGGTGCGTTTATACCTCAAGGAGATTGGAGGGATCGACTTGCTGGACACCGATCACGAGTTTTGGCTCTCCACCCGCATGGCGGCTTTAAGGCGGGTGGATGCACTGGCGCGCCAGCATCCCATCGTCCGGAGAGGAGAATCCCTGCCTCGCAACGTTTTCCGGGCCCTGTACGAGGAATTCACGACGGCCTGGCGACGCGTGCGGGAAGATACGGCGCGCCTGGATTTTGAACTGCCAGATCTGGGACGCATGCTCAAGGAAGCCCAAATTCTGCGCCAGACCTGGGATTGTGTCTCACCCTCGTATCTGCGCTCTTATCTTGATAATGGGCTGTGGGGCAAGGATACATTTTGGGACGGGGTGGCGCGAAATGCGCTTACCGTTTTTATCTGTCTCTACACGTTACCGGACGGATTGGCTGAAAAGGTGGGAGCTTTTATCAAAAGCCATGAGGACATCCCTTCCGCTCGCACGTTCTCACGCTATTTGCCGGACGGCGATGCGCTTAAGGCTGAACTAAACGAAATCCGCCAGCGAGCTCAGGAATCCCACGATGCCATCATCCGGGCGAATTTGCGCCTGGTGGTCAGCGTGGCCAAACGCTATATTGGCCGGGGCAGCTCTTTTCTGGACCTGATTCAAGAAGGCAATATTGGATTGCTAAGGGCCGTGGCCAAGTTCGATCCTACTCGAGGGTACAAATTCAGCACATACGCCACCTGGTGGATTCGCCAGTCCATTAGCCGTTCGATTGCCGACCAGGCCCGCACAATCCGGATTCCGGTACACGTTTTTGAGACGATCAATCGCCTGCTGCGTGTCCAACGGCGATTGATTCAACAACTTGGGCGCGAACCGACCAGCGAGGAATTGACGCTAGAAGCCGGCTTTCTCGAGCCTGAGGATGAACAAATGATCCGCCAGGCGCATTTGGATATTGATGCCGTCCCGATGGACGTTCGCCGGCGGTGGATGCGGGCATCGAACAAAGTCAACCGGATCTTGCGAGCAGCCGAGGAACCTATGTCGCTCGAGAGCCCGGTAGGCACCGAAGACAGCAGCCAGTTGGGGGACTTCATCGAGGACGAAGACGCCCTCGAACCCATGGACGCGGCGGCCCGCGAAATGCTGCGCGAACAGGTCAAGAACGCTCTGGCAGTGCTGTCCGAGCGCGAACGCGAGGTTTTGGAACTGCGTTTTGGCCTGATTGATGGAAAGGATCATACCCTGGAAGAAGTAGGGCAGTACTTCAAAGTTACGCGTGAACGCATCCGCCAGATTGAGGCGAAGGCCTTACGCAAATTGCGCCATCCCACACGTAGCCGGCATTTGCGCGATTACCTGGGGTAGATGCTCTCTCCGTTCAACGTTCTATGGTACCTGATCTCAGGGGGAATCGCACTCCTTCTTCCAGGCCTGGCCTGGATGGCATGGTTTCCCGGTGGCAACAAAGATATCCTCGAGCGTTTGTCCGAGGCAACCGGTCTAAGTATCGCGCTCACTGCATTAGTGGCTCTGGCGGGATTCATTGGAGGCTGGCATTTTTCCTCCTCTTGGCTGGTCCTCGCTTATGTCCTGATAGGGACGTTGATCCTGGCGGGGTTAATTTTTCGGGCCAGGCTACCAAGCAGCCAGCTCAATCGCTTCACGCCTGAGCACCAAAAACAACTCTCCTCTAACCGGCCCCGCAACCTAATCCTTATCGTCGGCTTCGCGGCCGTCCTGGCCTGGCGCTTTTACCAGGTGAAGGACCTGGTCCTGCCCGCCTGGGTTGACTCGCTACACCACGTACTCATCGTGCAAGTGATTATCCAGAACGGAGGCGTGCCCGCCACGCTGGAACCCATACTTCCGGTGCCTTTCTATTACCACTTCGGATTTCACGTTTTAGCCGCGGCCTTCACTTTTTGGTCCGGATTGCCGGCACAACAAGCTGTATTGGTGATGGGGCAGGTGCTAAATGCGGGAGTAGCTCTATCAATCTACCGGTTAGGGATCTCGTTGTGGAGAGATTGGCGGCGAGCGGGCGCAGCAGCCCTGTTGGCCGGCTTCGTCTCCCAGATGCCTGCTTATTACGTCACCTGGGGACGTTATACTCTGCTGACCGGATTGCTGCTGCTACCACTGGCGATGGCCGTCTCAATCGATCTCGTGCACCAACGCGGCCCGCGGCGGGCTCAGATGATCCAGTTGGGGTTGTTGACAGGCGGTGTTTTGCTGGCGCACTACTTTGCGGCCTTGCTGCTGGCGCTCTTCCTGGTCTTTCTTGGCGCACAAGCCTTATGGGGAGATGTGAGGGATGGCAGAGGGCTTAGGGGCGCCCGGTGGCCGGCTCTGTTAGCGGCCGTTGGCGGCGGGGCGATCTTGGCCTCTCCATGGATTATCCGCGTGTGGCACTTTTCCAAGGAGTCGGTCAAGGTGCAAGCGATATCGCCAGCGCAACCGGTGGATGCCATATATTTCCCCGATTACCTGTCCTACTTGTGGCGCATGGCCGGCCCAAATCGCAATTATCTCCTGCTGGCCCTGGCTCTGCTGGGCCTGATCACCGTCACCTGGCGCAGCAGGGACCGGGCTCTGGCGGGATGGGCAGTCGCGCTGGGCCTGATCAGCCTTCCGTGGGGCATCCACCTAAATCCGTTCAGGCCCGATCACGCCGTGATCGTCCTGTTCCTGCCTGCCACGCTGTTGGCAACGGATTTCCTTTTTGCTGTCGAAGGCCGAATCCAGAGGGGCGGTCTGGCTAGCGCAGCGCAGGTGGGCCTGGCAGCTGCGCTCCTGAGCCTCCTGGTTTGGGGAGTTTGGGACACGCGAGACATCCTTAATCCGGCGACGGTCCTCGCCTCCGAAGCGGATCTTGACGCCATTCGTTGGATCAAGGCGAACACGCCCACAAATGCCCGCTTTTTCATCAACGTTAGCCACTGGCAATACGGAATATACCGGGGCGTGGACGGAGGCTGGTGGATCGACCTGCTCGCGGGCCGTGAAACAATATTGCCGCCGGTGATGTACGCGCTGGGGAATTCCGAATACTACAATCAGATTAATTCTTGGGCAGAGCAAGCCAGTCAAGTGGGTGGCTGCACGGACGGATTCAAAGATTTGATCCGAGCGGCCGGTCTGACATATGTTTATTTAGGCAGCGAGCCGGGTGCGCTGCGCGCGGATGAAGTGAATGCCTGCCCATACCTTTCCATGGTTTACCAACAAGGGGGCGTATCCATCTATCGAGTTACCAACTGAGACAGCCCTATTGTGAAATTTGACACCCTGAAACCGATATGATAAGATAAACATGTTCTTCCGTTTCTAACGGGAAAAAGGTCGGGTTTGGTGGGTTGTGGGGGTGCTTCGCACCCCCACAACCCACCAAACCCTGGTCTTATCCCGCTGAAAGCGGAAGAAGCATAAACAAGTTTTCCAATACAAAGAGGTGTCATCAGAAAAGGTGGTCTTCCTGTCCTACTTTCCCTCTACGGCAGTCCGGTTGTGGTATGGGATTTTGGAGAGTGTCTAGATGTTTTTTCAAGAAGCCGCATCCTCAGGTGGTTTTTTCTACTTAGTTCCCTTAGCCGTTTTCTTCCCTGCGATTGGATTGCTGCTTAACATTATCATCGGTAGTCGTCTACCAGAGAAGGCAATCGGTTGGTTGGCCAGCACGGCATCCGGGCTGGCTTTTGTGATTGCGATACTCCAGGCGATCTCTCTCCTCTCCCATCCAGAAGGCGCTGTCATCCCATTAATTGACTGGATTTACGTCGGCGATATTCAATTAAATTGGGCCTTCCAGGTCGATACACTCTCCGTAACCATGATGCTGGTGGTGTCAGGTGTCGGCACCCTGATCCACATCTACGCGATTGGCTATATGCATGAGGATGTACGCTTTAACGGCGATCCCAACCGGTATCGCCGCTTTTTCGTCTTCTTCAATTTATTCATCTTCCTCATGATGATCCTGGTGACCGCCGATAGCTACTTGATGCTGTTTGTCGGATGGGAAGGCGTGGGGCTGTGCTCCTATCTGCTGATCGGGTTTTGGTATGAGAAGGGCAAGAACGGAATTGGAAATGCCATCGCAGCGAAGAAAGCCTTTGTCACCAACCGCATCGGCGACTTTGGCTTCTTGATCGCCGCTTTTCTCATGTTCACGACTTTCAGGACCTTCAACTTCGAGAAAGTCTTTGAGATGGCACCCCAAATCGCACAGGTCATGCCGGGCATGATCCTGGCGATTACCCTGTTCATGTTGTTGGGGGTCACAGGAAAATCGGCCCAGCTGCCGCTGTTCGTGTGGCTTCCCGACGCCATGGCCGGCCCGACGCCGGTCTCGGCCTTGATCCATGCTGCCACCATGGTTACAGCCGGCGTTTATCTGATCGCCCGTTCGCACGTCCTATATTCCCTGGTGCCGGCTGCGCAGAATACGGTGGCGCTGGTGGGCGGATTAACCGCTCTTTTCGCCGCGACGATTGCCGTCGGCCAGTTTGATATTAAAAGGGTGTTGGCGTACTCGACCATCAGCCAGCTGGGCTATATGGTGGCAGCTGTCGGCATGGGGGCTTTCACGGCGGGGATGTTCCATCTGGTCACGCATGCCTTTTTCAAGGCGCTGCTCTTCCTCGGCGCCGGATCGGTCATCCAGGGCGTGGAACATGGCCATCACCAATTGGAAAAGCACGGTCACGGGAAAGCCAAATCCAGGGAAGGCTCTGATTTCGACCCTCAAGACATGCGTAACATGGGTGGATTGGCAAGCCGGATGAAGATCACTTTTTGGGTCTACCTGATCGCAGCTATCGCCATCTCGGGTGTTCCGCCTCTGGCAGGTTTCTGGTCCAAGGACGAGATCCTGGCGGAGTCAAGCAGCCTCAATCCATTGGTCTACTGGCTGCTGGTGGCTGCGGCTTTTTTGACCGCGTTTTACATGGGCCGCCAGATCATGATGGTCTTTGCCGGTAAGCCTAGGAGTGAGTCGGCCGCCAATGCGATTGAGAGCCCCCCCGTCATGACGGTGCCACTGGTCGTCCTTGCAGGTCTGTCCTTGTTTGGCGGCGCGCTTAACCTGCCCGGATTGCATACGCTTACCTCCTGGCTGGAACACACTTTGGGGCAGATTCATGAAGGCGGTTTCAACATCCTGGTGGCTTCCATCTCGAGTGGATTGGCCATCCTGGCGCTCGTCATTGCCTGGTATCTGTATGGCCGGCGCTACCAGGCGATCCTGGCATTGCCCCCCGCCAGACGGCCCGACGACCCATTGCGGCAGATTCTGGGGCCGATTTTCGTTGGTATGGAAAACAAGTGGTGGGTGGATGAGCTCTACAACGCGATCGTCATCAAGCCTTACAAATGGTTGGCCAGGTTAATGATCACCGGGGAAGAGGAGGCGGAAGAAAAAGAGTTCTGGGAATATTGGGTCCACGAAGTCGTCCTGGTCGGCGGATTCCGCGCTTTTACAGACTTCATGGCGTTATTTGTAGATCTGGAAATCGTGGACGCTTTCTTCAACGGCATGGGCGAAGCCACCCGGTGGGTAGGCACACAGTTGCGCCGGTTACAAACTGGGTACGTACGCAACTACGCCCTCTCCGTTGTTCTGGGCGTGGTTCTCATCGTCACCTACCTGATTCTGTTGAGGTGAGACATCTTGACCACTGCAGGTCAGGTTCCCCAAGGTATTCAGTAAATGGCTCTACTTGTATCACCTCTATAAACGGGAAAGATACCCGTTCAATGTGCGGCTGCGGCGCATATTGAACCGGTAGACCCCTCTTTTGGAAAGGTTATAGAAAAGGAAACTCCATGGACGCCTGGTTATTGACTTTAGTCATTTTCTTCCCTCTGGTGGGTGCGTTAATCATTCTTTTTGTGAGCGAGGAGCAAAAGAACACAGTCCGGTGGATCGCCCTGGTTACATCGGTCATTGACTTCGGCTTCGCAATCTGGATACTCACCCGCTTCAATGCAGCCAATCCCGATTTGCAGCTGTTTGTAAAGGTGCCGTGGATCGAGGTGGCCGATTTCGTTATTGCCTATGAAGTCGGCGTGGATGGTTTGAGCATACTGCTGGTCTTGCTGACAACTTTGCTGACCGCGCTCTCTATTCTGGCCAGCTGGGA
>DASQQR010000114.1:0-2480 GCA_035643335.1 Anaerolineales bacterium | reverse complement strand
TGTGCCCGGCCTGTCGTTTCCGGTGGGCTTCGACAGCCAGGGTCTGCCGGTCGGGATGCAGTTAATGGGATCGCACTTCCAGGAAGCGATCCTGTTCGAAATCGCTCACGCCTACCAGCAGGTGACCGGTTGGCATTCGAGGGAACCAGCCTTGTCGTTATAAAGGGATGTGGTGGTCGGTCCCGTGCGTGGCACGGGACCGACCACCACATATTAGTTTAGGACTTACGCATTAGGGACGTGCGGGGGGATTGGGCGGGCTGCGCCCGCCCAATCCCTCCACACGATCTCCCCAAGTGCGTAACTTCCATTAGTTATCGAATCAGGAGGAAACAAGTAATGGAGTACGTAAACCTCGGCCGGACGGGACTTAAGGTGTCCCAGATTTGCCTGGGGACCATGACTTACGGCACGTCTCAGTGGCGCGACTGGGTATTGGATGAGGACGAGAGCCGCCCCTTTATCCGCCGCGCTTTGGAGATGGGCATCAATTTCTTTGACACCGCCGATATGTACTCGCGCGGGGTGAGCGAAGAGGTCTTGGGGAGGGCGCTGAAGGATTTCGCCCGCCGGGAAGAAGTCGTTATTGCTACCAAAGTTTTTTACCCTGTCAAAGAAGGCCCCAACCAACGCGGGCTGTCGCGCCTTCATATCATGCGATCCATCGATGATTCGCTGCGCCGCCTGGGAACCGATTACGTCGACCTTTACCAAATCCACCGTTGGGATTCGGAGACCCCCATCGAGGAGACCCTGGAAGCGCTGCACGATGTGGTCAAATCCGGCAAGGCGCGTTACATCGGCGCCTCCAGCATGTCCGCCTGGCAGTTTACAAAATGCCTTTACCTGGCCAGCCTGCATGGTTGGACCCGCTTCGTCAGCATGCAGAACCATTACAACCTGGTCTACCGGGAAGAGGAGCGCGAGATGATGCCGTTGTGCCGGTCTGAAGGCATCGGCGTGATCCCGTGGAGCCCCCTGGCGCGCGGTTTTCTGGCCGGCAACCGCTCCAGGAAAGAATGGGGCGAGACGGTGCGAGCCAAAACCGACGACTTCGCCCAAGGCATGTATTACCAGGATGAGGATTTCGAGGTGGTCGAACGGGCGCAGGAGGTTGGCGAACGTTACGGGGTGAGCTCGGCGCAGGTCGCTCTGGCGTGGCTGCTGCACCAGGAAGGTGTCACCGCGCCCATCATCGGGGCCAGCAAGATGCCCCATCTGGAAGAGGCCGTCGCCGCCCTGGATATCCATCTCTCCGACGAAGATCTCGCCTATCTGGAAGAACCCTACCAGCCCCACCCGGTGCTCGGACACAGCTGAGCATATTCGACTATGCTTTTTACCACGTGGGGTATGGGCTGGCCCAATTGGGAGCCGTGCAGGTGTGGCGCAACGCCCTCAGAGATCAGCGAGAAGCGGTCGCTGCCTGTCGCCGGGCGTTGGCTTTAGAGGGCACAAAATCGTTACCGCAGTTGTTCACCGCCGCGGGGGCTGCTTTCGCCTTCGATGCCGAAACGTTGGGTGAGGCGGTTGGACTGCTGGAAGAGAAGATCCAGGAATAAGAAAGCTAGCGTTTCACCATTGGCAAGAATACGAAGTCAGCGGGGATGAAAGTGCCTTCCCGGATGTAGTCGCCTGAGGCTACCAGGGCGAACGGCTGCGGGCCATAGGGTACGTTGTGCGCGTGCACGATGACCGTGTAGGAGCCGTTTGGGGCGCCTGGAATAATGACGCCCTCAACGTTATTGCAGGTGTCCCATTTGCCATCCCGCAGGCAGGAATTTCCGGAGGCGTAGACACCGGCATTGCCATAATAGTGAGCCCCGTTGGGGGCGATCACCTCCAGATCGAGGTCATTGACCAGGGCCTTGCTTGCCGGAACAGTACCGGGATAATCCGTCCAGGCCAGGGTGATGTGGAGTGGCCCGCCCGTGCTGGGAGGCGGCGTGCCGGTTGGTGAAGGAGCGGTGGGCGAAGGAGACGGTGTCCCGCCGGCCCCCGTTTGCCCGTAGCCGCGCACCAACCAGTTGCCCGGAAGGATGCTCGATATGACGTCAAAATAGACATCCGGCGGAAGAACGGCGGGGTCGGGCGGAGATCCGGACCACCAGCCAATCCACGAGCGGCCACCGCTCGAGCTCGTGTCGAGGCCTGCCGGATAGGATTTCAGAGTAACCCCATCGTTTACATAACGATTGATCACGCCGATGAGCACATCCCCTGGCCCGTTGACGACCACCGGGCTGGATAAGTTGTAAACCGACCAGGTTGATCCATCCACAGCCTTGACGGTGTCATGAAAAGTGGCCAGCAAGGTGGCGCCATTGGCAGGGTTGCCGTCGGCATCCTGGTAAACCACCAAATCGATCGCATCCCCCACGCCCACATTGTAGGTTCCGAAAACATCATCATAGAACAAGACCTGGATCTGCTCCAGGGTGAAGGGAAATTCGGATGGGTCCGGGGTAAAGCGATTGAGC